>CAJOOM010000133.1 GCA_905236775.1 Candidatus Gastranaerophilales bacterium | reverse complement strand
TTTTGTATTACTTTTGCAGTTGGTTGTTTTATTAAAAATGCACCTTTAAAATTTATACTATTATCCATGTTGGTTAATCCTTTCATAAATATAAAAACACGTAAAAAATTTTTTTGCTAGTATTTAAAAAAAATTTTTATTTATATAAAATTTAGAATTTTAGATAAATCTTTTTCTTCTATGATAACATTTGCATACTCTTTTACTATTGGTTTAGCGCAAAACGCAACTGTTTTTGAAGCATATTTAAACATACTCAAATCATTTGCACCGTCACCTACTGCAATTGTATTTTCTTCGGATACATTTAATAGCTTTTGAATTCTTATCAGCATTTCACCTTTAGAATCATTAAACATCATCTCACCGCCGACTCGACCGGTTAAAAGTCCGTCTTTAACGTGAAGTATATTCGCAAACTCTCCATCTAAACCTAATTCTTGTGCGAAATAAGTTGTTGCATTACGAAAACCGCCTGAGAAACAAACAACTTTGTATCCTTTTTCTTGCAATCCTTTTACAACTTCTTCCGCACCTTTCATAAGTGGTAAATTATGGCATATTTCATTAACCTTTTGGATTGGTAAACCTTTTAAAAATGATACTCTTTCAGTTAGACTTTCAAAAAAGTCTAACTCTCCACGCATTGCTCTATCGGTTATCGCTTTAACTTTTTCGCCGATACCAAGTTCTTTAGCAAAAAACTCTAAAGTTTCTCCGTCCATCAATGTTGAATCAAAATCAAATACTGCAAGTTTATTCATAATTGTCCTTTTTTATTTTATTATGGTAAATCTTAATGTTTAAATCAATCTATCAAAGGTTTATTTCGCAACATTTCTTAACAAATGCAGTGTTTGTAACGAAATGTAAAGACGAATTTTTGGGGTTGACAAAGTGACTCAAATCCAGCCATAATGCCCGAATAGAATGGAATAGAATAGAAAAATTGTGTTTTTTAAAAGGCAATTTCTGAAACCTTTTTGTTTTTATATATGTGTAAGATTAATCTAACAAGATAAAAGACACTAGGGCATTGGGGCACTAGGAATAAAAGTAAGAACAACTTAATAAGAAAGGGAATTAAAATATGGCAAACGTATTAAAATTGGCTATCACAGGATTGGAACATTTTCACCCGCAATACGGAAAATTAATCGGAACAGGTAAGAAAAACGGAATTCAAGTTTTTGAACAGTTAAACGGTAGTCAAAGAGTATTGACTTCTGTTAAAGACGGAATAGCTATTAAACAAGTCGCTCAAAAAAGAACACCAAAAGATGGTTATGACGTAACTACAACAGAAGCAAGAAATTTTGTAACCGGTGACAGAATCAAAATAGAACGTGGAATAAATACTACAGGCGAGGGCGAGAAAGAATATTCAGAAATCTATAGAAATATCACAAAACAAGACGCAGCAGGAAACTGGGATGAACTTCGGTTTAGTTATTCAAAAAAAGGTACTGACAAACCGGCAGATCTGAAACGAAAACTAGCAAAAGCACAGACTTATTATGCAAGTTATGATGTAGAAAACGGTAAGTTCGTTGAATATGATTTCAAAAATAACTATGCAGATTTAATAGCCGGACAAAGAGATGTAAAAACAGATGCTCTGTATAAGATAGGTGGTTCAGACGGTTCAATAGAAGCTGCAAAAGCAAGTAAGACCAATTGGTACAAATTGCCGGAAGGTGACAGTATTCGCATAGGTCAAGCACCTCAACTCTATAATAACCGTGCAGAATACGTATTACCTAATGGTGCGAAAATCCCTGAAGGAGTAAATACTGCTTTCGTAAGAAATTGGACTTTAGGAAAAGAACGTTTTGAATATTCACCTTATAACTCTAATACAAAAAGTAATATGGAGCAAAATTTAGGAGATGCTGTATTTAACTTCTTTGACAGACTTGTTTGCAAGCTAAAAGGTGTAAAACTTCCGGAGGCATAAGCAAGTAAGTTGCGGGAAATGTTAATTTACATCAACATCAAAAATTAACTAAACAATATTGAGGTTGTCCATAAAACATGGACAACCTCAATAAATTTTATACAACAATCAATGACAAACAGTTTGGTGCAATTATTTGCACCACTACATTATACTGTTAATTTTACATATTTAGGATTATGAACACCGTCGATTTTTTCTATAGCATTTAAGGTTTCATCATCAACTACTGTATCAATATTTATAACCATTATTGATTCTTCGTGTTTATCGTTTTTTTGTACTACGTTCATTGAGCCGATATTAATTCCTTTTTCTCCGATTACACGCGCAACTTGTGCAATCATTGAAGGTTTATTTGTATGAGGAACAATTAGAACGTGCTTTTCAGGTCTTATACTTGTTTCATACTCATTAATTTTAACAATTCTCGGAATATCTTTTGTAACAAGTGCACCCGCTACAACGGTTGTTTCTTTATCCGTTACAAGTTTAACAGTAATTCTTCCGGCAAAGTTTGTATTTACTTTTGATTTAGATGAAACAATATCGATACCTCTATTTTTTGCTATAACCGGTGCATTAACATAATTAATACCTTCTAATCTTGAAGATAAAGCCCCTTTTAGAACAGCGACTTCAAGAGGTTGAATATCTTTATCTGCTAAATCACCATCTGCAACAATTTCAATTGATTTAATTGCACCTGAAGATAATTGAACGGCAAGTTCTCCTGTATTTTCCGCTATTCCCATATAATCCTTAACTGGTTCTAGTCTGTCAGGTCTGAGTGACGGAATATTAACTGCAGAAGATGCCGAACCGCCTGATAGAACCTCTTTAATCTGTTCCGCTACATCAATCGCTACATTCATTTGGGCTTCCGTTGTACTTGCACCAAGATGAGGAGTGAGTACAATATTTTTTTCGCATTGAATAAGAGGACATTCTTGAATATTCGGCTCGTTTTCGTACACATCAATCGCAGCACCTGCTACATATCCGCTATTTATTGCGTCTTTTAAATCATTTTCATTGATAATACCGCCACGAGCACAGTTAACAAGACGAACACCTTGTTTCATTTTAGCAATTGTGTCTTTATTTATCATATTTACAGTATCTTTATTTTTGGGAACATGAACGGTTATAAAATCGCATCTTCCCCAGAAATTATCAAGGTTTTCAATGTATTCAGCACCTTTCTTTTCAACAACTTCTTTAGAGCTAAATGGGTCATAAACTATAACTTTCATGCCTAACGCTAAAGCGACTTCTCCAACGTGAGAGCCTATTTTCCCAAATCCAATAATACCAAGAGTTTTCTTATATAATTCTGTTCCTGTATATTTACTTCTATCCCATTTGCCCTCTTTTGTAGAAGTTGCAGCAGGTGCAATATTACGCGCCATTGCTAACATCAATGCTAAAGTATGTTCAGCAGCTGCCATTGTGTTACCGTCAGGGGAATTTACAACTATAATACCTTTTTGAGTAGCAGCATTTAAGTCAATATTATCAACTCCGACACCGGCACGACCTATTATTTTAAGATTTGTTCCTGCATCTATAATTTTTTGTGTAACTTTTGTTTGGCTTCTTACCATTAGAGCGTCATAATTTGGAATTACTTTAACTAATTCTTCTTCGCTCATTGTAGGCAGAAAATCAACATCTGCTACCGCTTCAATTATTTTACCTGCTGATTCGTTTATCTTATCTGTAACTAATACCTTCATTTATTATTCCTCCTCGCTTTTCATTTGTATACAAAAATACTGGAACCGTGTGCATCAGTGCTACCCGTTCGGTTAATTCCGAGTCTTT
Source organism: Candidatus Gastranaerophilales bacterium (assembly GCA_905236775.1). Classification (GTDB taxonomy): domain Bacteria; phylum Cyanobacteriota; class Vampirovibrionia; order Gastranaerophilales; family Gastranaerophilaceae; genus CAG-196. The sequence continues at coordinate 2,745 of CAJOOM010000133.1, read as the reverse complement.
TTGCCTCTGTATTTATATAGTTGATGTATTTGTCGTACTCATCTCCCAGATGTGGCCCTGTTGAAGTAACTTTGTATGATTGGTAATATCCTTCCGTAAACGGAGTATTTGTTGTCAAGGATTTATATCTGGTTAACATTTCAGTTATATATGGATATTTTTTTTCTTTCATAAAAGTTGTATACCTTGCAGGATGCGCAACTCCTACAATGCCATAATTAGATATTGTTGATATGACCCAATCAAAATCTCTGTCAGGCAATTTTCGATTCCATTTGTCATTCAAATTAGGTTTATAAAATTCCTTATTTAAAAACTTGTCATATGGATTAATACACCAAGCTAAAACATGTATTTGGACAGGAATATCTGTCACTTTACTGTTATGATATTCTGAATTAATCTCCATTCCCAGAATAATTTTAGTTTTATTCCAGTTTACTTGTTTGCCCCATTTCCTCCTTTGTAAGGTTTTTATAACACTTTTTGCACCAAGTACTGTATTATGATCTGTAATTGCAAGCAGCATGTAACCATCATTAATAAACTTATTTGCATAATTCTGTGCTGAATTCATTCGAAATTCTACGGTTGGCACTCCATCAGAATTTGTTGTATGAGAGTGCAAATTCGCTTTAAATACCCCATTTTTAACGTTTTCTTGACTCGGGAGATAAATCTTAGGATTGTTATCGTTATCTTGTATGAATTTTGTTAATTCTTTTGGCCCCATTATAGGACGCAATGCTTCAATAGTGTAGGTAATATTTTTTGAATCTCTTAATATTGCTTGTTTGTATTCTAAATCTTCCATCTCAGAATGTGGAATAAATCTATAAGTATTCCATCCGATAAATGTTAAAATTATTACTAATGCTGATATATATAATTTTTTTTTCATTATGTTTCTTTTGCTAACTTCTTTTCTAATGTATCAATTGCATTCATTGTTGCATTATAAATTTTTGTAGAAAGTTCTTTTTCGTTTGCTTTTTTGCTTAGTATTGCACAACCGGTTCCATGTCTTGAAATTTTTTCCATCGAAAAAAACATTCGCGATACAACAGGAATCTCTTTTTTTGCAATAACTACATACATATCTTCTCTGGGAAGATATTTTGTTTCTTTGCTTTTTGTTATAAAAATATCCATACTTTTATCTTCCGCAAGTTTTTTTATTGCATCGTAGCATTGTATAGATTTTTGAGAGTCTATCCTTTTTAAATAAACATTCCCTGCTTTAAAATTTGTGTTATCGATTTTGTTTATAATCATAATAACTCCTTTTAATAAGTAGCAAGAAGGGTGCGTCGTTTGACGCATCAATATAAAACATTATTTACCCCTTTGCCAATTCTTTTATAACTGTTGCAACACCTTTACCAAGTTCAAATTTGTAACCCAACTTATAAAGAGTTGCTTCCAATGCTCCAACTGCAGATATTACATCTCTATCGCAAACAAAGCCTAAAGTTCCCATTCTGAAGATTTTGTCTTTCAGTGCATTTTGACCGTTTGCTACAAGTACATCAAAATCTTCCTTTATTACTTTTCTGATATCGGGAACACTTATACCTTCAGGCGGGTATATAGATGTAATCGAATGGCTTGCATTCTTATCTTCTTTTACAACAAGCTCCAAACCTATTGCCCTTATTGCAGACCTCAGTGCCATCGCATGGCGTCTGTGGCGCGCATTCATATTATCAATTCCGTCTGCCTTAATCATCTCTAAAGCTTTATCTAAACCGCAGAAAAGATTTACTGCTGGAGTGAACGGAGTTGAATCTGCTTGAACAGATTTTCTGTATGCACCCCAATCCCAATAAAAACTTGGATGTTTGCACTCTTCATAAATTTTCCATGCTCTCTCATTTGCAACTAGAAAAGCAAGTCCCGGAGGAATCATAAATCCTTTTTGAGAACCGCTTACTAAAACATCAATTCCCCACTCATCAGGATTACATTCCATCGCGCAAACCGATGTTACACCGTCTACAACAGACAATGCACCATGTTCACGAATTATTGAACAAAGTGTTTTTACGTCATTAGCCGCACCAGTTGACGTTTCAGAGTGAGTTAAAGTAACAATCTTAATCTTTTTATCTTTATCTTCTGCTAATTTTGCTCTCAAAACTTCAGGGTCAATAACTTCACCTGTTTGAACTTCAATCTTATCAACAATAGCACCGCGTGATTCAGCAATTTTTGCCCAACGGTTTCCAAAGTTTCCTAAAATAAGGGATAAAACGTGGTCGCCTTCATTAACAAGGTTCTCTAAAGCTGCGCACATTGCACCTGTACCTGATGAAGTATAAACAAAAACATCATTTTTTGTTCTGAATACATATTTTAAATTTTCATAAACGTTATGTAATATTTTAGAAAATTCACCACTTCTATGTCCAATTGGGTGTTTTGCTATCTCTAACATTACACTTTCAGGTACCGGTGTAGGTCCCGGAATCATTAAAAAAGTCTTATCTTTCATATATACTCCTCTCGCTTATGAATTTATTTTAGCATATAAATTTTTGATATTAAATATTAGAATTGCCGATATTTAAAAAAAATCAATTCCGGCAAACCGTAAAAAAGCGATAGTGTTAGCTATAAATGTTTTATCGCCCCTCACCCCTACCCCTCTCCCACAAGGGGCACTACTGTCCGAGATAATTTTTTGCAAAAAAGAGCATAGCGAGCAATAATCTTGCTTTTACTCTAAAATAAGGTTGTCGAGAC
>CAJOOM010000132.1 GCA_905236775.1 Candidatus Gastranaerophilales bacterium | reverse complement strand
GCACCTGCTGAAACTTGAAGAATAATAGGTGATCTTGTTTCTTCAGCAGCTTCTGCAATACCTTGTAAAATTTCCATGTTGTTAACATTGTAAGCACCGATAGCATAACCGCCGGCAAGTGCTTTTCGGAACATCTCACCTGTTCCTACTAATTTTCTTTCACTCATGTTTGTCTCCTTCTTTGTACATTTGGGACTTTTAACCCATACATGCAAACTCTACAACAAACAAGCACAAATGTAAATTAAAGATAAAAAATTATAGATTTATCTTATAATAAAGTAAGTTTGTTAATATCTTATCGTAATTCTTTCAATGGCACGAACAAATTTTGTAAGCAAGTTCTCATTTGGATTTATAGAACCGACTAAAATTGTTTTTGTGCCTAATAATTTCCCGACCAGAATATCTGTAAGCGGTCTATCACCTACCATTATTGCTTCGTTGGGAGATATTCCGACTTCGCTAAGATAATTCTTTGCAACTTTTGGATTTGGTTTATTAGCATTTCCAATAACTCTGCACGGTGCTAGCTTTGAAGCATTATTTATATAATTTTCATTATGATTATTTGAAATTATTACAACTTCAAAATCTTTTATGAACGAATTAAACCATTCAATTGTTTCAGGCAGAAATGTTGCAGATTTAGACATCATAACAGTTGAATCTAAATCAAACATTATACACTTTATTCCTTTATTTTTTAATTCTTGGAAATCAATTTCGTAAATATTTTTTAAATTATAATCCGGTTTTAAAAACATTTAAACTCCTTAAATATATTTCAATATTTACATAATGTTAATTTATAGTCAATTGAATAGCAAAAAAATTTTTTATGTTTTTATAAATAAATACTGAGCTTGCGGAAAAATTAAAATTTTTCCGCACACTCGTACATGTAAAAAATTATGATAAAAAGTGTAGATATATTAAAAACAAACTTACTAAATTATTCTAATAAGTTTTTGAGTTCAAGAAAATCTTTTAACTTCGGACTTCCAAAACTTAAACAGTTGTGCAAAGATGTTTTTGTACCCCAAAAAAAGTCCGGGACTATTGAAGTTCTGCCAAATACTCCGGTTAGTATTGTAAAAACTTTTGATTCTAAAATTAATGATAATAGACTAAAATATTTAGCTACTCAATTTAAGGCATACGATTATATAGCTTCTGATATTACATTTCCTGATCGGTACTTATGTAGAGATTCTAAAGGTGAACTGAGACTGAAACCACATATATATCTGTCATTTATTGCAGTAAAACCGGAGCATGCCAGACAAGGGGTTTGTACAAATACATTGCAAAAATTGATTGAAATTGCAAAGAATGATAGTAAATGTGAAGGCAGGATAATTCTCCACTCAACTAAAATTGAATCACCAAGTATGATAAATATACCAAGCCCCTCATTAGCTTATTGGAAATGCGGTTTTAGGTTTGCTGATGAATCAGATAATAAAATAATGGAAAAAGTTATAAAAGGTGAACTTCCCCAAGATAAAGCACCTCAAGGTATAATGTTTTATTCAAATATTTAAGAGCAGGCACATTTTGAATCTTCATTAGTACAATTTTTTATTCCTACAGTTCTGATTAAACCGTATTCCCAATTTTGTGGTTCTTTTGAAAGTTTAACAAGCAGCTCGTGATTCGTATTTGCAAGTTCTTGTTCTTCACCTTTTTCATCTCTTATTTCAATAACTTGAGTTATAAGTGTTTCATTTGGTGTAATAAGTTCTATATCTTCATTTTTAAAGAATTTATTTTTTGTTTTTATTCTATAGAATTCACCCTCTTTATTCCAAACTTCACACAAAAAATCAGCACCGGCAAGTCCTTTAGAAATATCGTAACTATAACCGTCTGATGGATATTCGCCAGCACCCAGATAAAATCCTGTTGTATACCCTCTATTTCCGACCTTTAAAAGTTCTTTAAAATAAGGTTCCATATCGGCATTAGGATTTTTAAGCACAGCATCAATCGCTTCTCTATATGTTTTTGCTACAGCCGAAACATAATAAAGGCTTTTTGTTCTGCCTTCTACTTTAAATGAGTCGATACCGGCATCAATCATTTCTTTTAGGTGTTTTACAAGACACAGGTCTTTTGTAGATAAAATGTGTGTTCCTTTATCATCTTGAATAATTTCTTGATACTCACCCGGTCTTGTTTCTTCAAGCAGCTTATAGCTCCATCTGCACGGCTGTGAGCAATTGCCGGAATTTGCTTTTCTTTCACCATTTGTCATATAGTCACTAAGTAAACATCTTCCTGAAAATGATACGCATTGAGCACCATGTATAAAACATTCCAGTTCCATATCAGGAACTTTTTGTTTTATTTCAGCAACATCTTTAATAGGTAGTTCGCGTGCCAGAATACACCTTGTTGCGCCAATGTCCTGCCAAAATTTTACTGCTTCATAATTTAAAATATTAGCCTGTGTAGACACGTGAATTGGAGTATCGGGCATATATTTTTGAGCGAGTCTCATTATTCCTGGGTCACTAATAATAAGTGCGTCAGGATTTGAGTCAACTATTTTTTCCATGCAGGCTTCAAGCGCTTTTATATCAGAATTAAATCCAAAAATATTAAGAGTAAGGTATGCTTTTGCTCCCAAGCTGTGTGCCGTATCAATAGCGATTTTTAGGTTATCAAGTGTTATTAATTCGCCTTTTCTCATCGCTCTAAGACTAAAATCCACAACACCAAGATACACAGCATCAGCGCCGTATTTAATCGCATATTTTAATTTTTCAACATTGCCTGCCGGCATTAATAATTCTGGCTTATTCATATACGGATATTAACATAAATAAGTATAGAATGAAATAACTATGCTATTATAATAATTTCTGCTAGAATATAAATATGACAAAATTTTTGTTGATTAGTGAAGATAATGAAAAAGAGGAGATTGTCAAACGAGTTTTTTCGTCTGATGAAATAATTGTAAACATTGATGAAATATTGATTTTTGATATTTTGAAAGTCGAAAAACCGGATGTCGTTATAATAGATGGTGATATTAAAAATATTGACCTAAAGCATCTTTGCAGAAAAATAAAACAATTTCCGGTCGTATCATTGTTGATAATCGGTAATGTAGAACATAACAAAGACGTTACGCATAATATTAATTTGTTTATAAAAACTCCTATAGATGAAAAGCTTTTGGATGCGACAATAGAATCAAGTTTAAAAACAAGGCAATCGCTTTTAAAAATGACAAAATCAAATCAAGAGCTTGCAGCAAGTCTTTATCAATTGAATGTTTTATATAATACAAGTTCTCAGCTAGCCGGAACTTTAGACAAAGATAAACTTGTAAAAATTATGATAGAGGGAATTGAAAAATCGCTTAACTTTGAACTTTCCTGCACATTAATTTTTCATTCAGAAAGAGAGCCTGTTCTAATTATCAACTCTCTATATCAAGTATCTGATAGATTACTTGAGGCATTAAAGTTGAGAGCAATTTTAAGTTACAAGTCTTTATTAAGCGATCCGCCTTTTGATATAAAAATAGGTAATTTAAAGATAGAAAAGAATGTTAAACACAATATAAAAGAGTATGATTTTTCAGTTTTAAGGTTTGATAATCTATTTGCACCAATAGTTTTAAACGATGAATTCTTTGGATTTACGGAAATCTATAGAGAAAAATCTTTTTCAACAGAAGATGCAACCGTTTTTCAGACTCTTGTAAGGCAAGTTGCTATACCTCTTCAAAGTGCATCTTTTACACAAGAGCTTAAAGCGACGAACAGAAAGCTTCAAAAGCTTGAACGTTTAAAATCAGAGTTTATCTCGATTGTTTCTCATGAACTTAGAACTCCGTTAACGGCAATAAAAAATGCAATGGATATAATCTTAAGCGGTAAAGCCGGAGAAATGACTGAAAATATTGAAAAATTTGTTTCTATGGGAAAAAGAAATGCAATAAGATTATCCGGTATAATTAATGATTTACTTGATATTTCAAAAATTGAAGCCGGAAAGATGGATTTCAAGTTTGAACTTATGCATGTTAGTCCAGTTATAGAATATGTTAAAAATAACTTGTCAGAAGTAGCAAAAGAAAAGGGGCTTGAAATTAAATTTACACCAAATGAAGATAAGGTTGAGGTTTATGCAGATTCAAATCGTTTGGAACAAGTTTTAACAAATCTAGTTTCTAATGCTATAAAATTTACACCATCCGGCGATATAGAAATAACTACAAAAGTAGTAAATGCCAGAGAACTTCAATACGACCATTGTTTCGAGGAAGATATAAAAAGACTTCAAGGCAATTATCTACAAGTTTGTGTTGAAGACCATGGAATAGGAATTGAACGCAAAGATTTAAATCATGTTTTTGATAAATTTGCTCAAATAGAAAATTCACTATCCAGAAAAGTAGGTGGCTCAGGTTTAGGACTTCCTATAGCAAGACAGTTAATGGAAGCTCATAATGGTGCAATATGGTGTGATTCAGAAATTAATAAAGGTTCAAAATTCTATTTTGTTATCCCAATAGCAAATGATAAATCTAATTTTATAATGATAAGAAAACAGCTTGCACAAAAGGCTCGTTCAAATGGAACCACACTTGCAATTATAAAGATAAAGTCAACAAGTGATACTATTGATAAATTGCTCAATGATAACAATGTTTTAAGTAAAACTTACCTTGCAAATTCTCTTGTTGAAAAGGAGGGGAATATGGCGACATTATCTCTGATTTTAATGGATGGCGATAAACCTTCTGCAGAATTTTTACATAAAAAAATTGATTCTGCTATAGAACAAAATAAGGATTTATATGGAAAATGTGATATAATGTATACATATGAGATTGAAGGAGATGCACATGAAAAAGATTCTTATAGTGGATGATGAACAGGATATAGTAGAAAGCCTGAAGTTTGTCCTAGAAGTCTCCGGATTTACATGCTATACGGCTTTTAATGGGGAAGACGGCTTAAAACTGGCAAAGGAAATCATGCCGGATTTAATTATTCTTGATGTGATGATGCCAAAAATTAATGGATATAAAATTAGTCGGCTTTTAAAATATGATGCCAAATATAAAGATATTCCGATTATAATGGTAACAGCTCGTTCACAACTAGAAGATAAAATGATAGGCGAAGAAACAGGTGTTAATGAATATATAACAAAGCCGTTTGAGCTTGATGCCATCGTCAAAAAAGTAGAAGAATACTTGGGAAAAGCAGAAGATTAAATTCGTGGATTATTCGGTTTAATAGCATTTTTCATTCTTATTAATGTAAATCTATAAGATGATAAGAAAGGTTATCTGCTTGTTTTATTAGTTTTTCAAGGAATGTTTCGTTTTTAATTTTTTCTAAAATTTCTTTTTTAGTTCCCGTTTCTAATAAGATGTGAACAGAGGGTCCTTCTTCTACATCAAAACCTTTCTTTTGGGCATGAAAATATACTCCGCGTAATTTTTGATAATCTTCAATGCCTTTTGGTGCTTGCTCTATTTCAATCCAAAACTTATCAGCTACGAGTTTTTCATTAGGATTTTTAAATTTTTTTATCGAGAATGTAAAACTTCCATACTCTGCAACTTCTCTTTCTGCCCTATTAAGAGTATCAGCGATTATTTCTTTCATTAACTTTTCCACTGTTTTTACCTCGCCGGTTTTTGGAACTGCACTAAAATTTATATTATTAGCTTTATTATGATTAATCCTGTTATCCATAATCTTATTTTACTACTATTTTAATAAATTTAAATTCTTATCGTAAAAAATTGTAACAAAATTTTAAACATTAAATTAAAGGATGAATCTAATATTTGCATATAAGTATAGTTATTTAATTATTTTTAACAGTCTATCCCAAACTTCTTCAATAGAACCGTTTGCGTCTATTTTGTGCAAAACTTTCTTTTGCTCATAAAATTCAATCAGAGGGGCCGTTTCTCTATAATAAGTATCAAATCTTGCATGCGCTGTTTCTTCATTATCATCAGCTCTCTTAGTTAATTCAACATTACATTTGTCACAAAAATTTTCAACCTTAGATGGTTTAAATTTTTTATTATAAATCTCACCACATTTAGGACAAGATTGGCGATGTACAATTCTTTCTATCAGAATACTTTCGTCTATATCAAAATAAATAGCTTTAAAATTTGCTTTTTCGCCATCGATTTCAGAATTTATTTTTTCAAGCAGCTCTGCTTGTATAAGACTTCTTGGATATCCATCAAGAACATACCCTTTAGAACAATCTTGTTGTAAAAGTCTGTTTTTAATTATATTACCTACTAATTCCGGTGGAACAAGTTGTCCTTTATCAATAAAAGATTTTGCAATTATTCCGTCCGGAGTTGATTTTGATATTTCTGCTCTTAAAAGAGAGCCTGTATCGATATGTGGTAGACCCAAATATTCTGCTAACATATTCGTTTGAGTTCCTTTTCCGCATGCCGGCGGTCCTAAAAAAATAAGCTCTTGTTTCATAATTTTCTCCCTATAATTTAATTATAGGACAAAAATATTTTCAGTAATTTTTTTAAATATTTCTACATAGAATTCCAAGCTTCAGTAAGTGCTTTTGCATCAAGCGGATAACCTTTTTTTCTTTTTAGACTAAGAGTTTCTTGATAATAATTTAAAGTTCCAGAATTCTCAAATCTTTTTTGTGCAATAGCTCTGTATTCATCATCAAAATCTCTGATAGCTAAAAGAAATCTGTAGCAATTACGTTCCATTAAGCCTGTTGTATGTTTCTGCCCAAGTCTTTGTGAATGAGTGTATTTAGAAAAATCTTGACGTAATCGTACTGCACATGCCGGAAGATATTCTTCTCCATTTTTAATGTTGGCTCTTAAAGATTTGTATTCTTCCGCATTAGCCAGTTTCCGATGGTCTCTATTAAAAGCAACATCAAGCATTGCTTCTTTCATCGAAAGTGGCAACTTGTCAAAATATGTTCCTAATGTTTCTTCACCATTTTCATCTAATTTAAGTTCTTTCACTTTTTTCTCCATAAACTTTATATCAGACTTTAACCATTTAAAAGCTTGTTCTGGAGAAACCATTTTGCCTAATTTTACTTTTTTATCTATTAGATTTGTATGCCCGAAGCCTCCTGTATAAGCGCCATCTTTAGTGTTTTTAACTACAGGTTCATATCCTTCTGATGCAATAACGCATCTTATAAAATATTCTGAATATCCTACATGTCTTGCAACATCCTTAACATATTTATCAAAAGTTTTTTGGCTCAATTTCATTTTCTTTCTTACGTCATCAACTTTTTTTTGAAAATATTGTGGAAGAGGAGTCGTTTTGGAACGATCATAGTAATGTTTTTTAGTTGATGTTTTAGTAGTGTTACTTTTGGATTTAGTTTTTACATCATTTGCTTTTGGCTTATTTTTTTCAACAGAAATTGATGCAGAGGTATAATTAGTCTTTACCGAAGATTGGACTTCTTTGGATTTTCCGGCTACCTCAGAAACTATCTGCGCAGATTTTTGTGAACCGTATCCAATAAGAACATTGCCGCTAATATCTTCTTTTCCCCCGTCTATATATGCGGAAACAGTGTTATACTTTGAATATATCAATAAGTCACTGTTATCAATCTTATATCCCATAGGCAATTTCTTAGATAAATCATCTTTTAATGAGGTATCATTTTTATTTTTACGTTTAAGTTCGTATTGTTCTAAAGATTTATCAATATCTTTTTTACTTAAAACGACATCACCAATAGATTTGTTTTTATATTTTTCATCTTCATTATTTGCAACAGCTTCAAACACAGAATACTGATAACCCGTCATTTTAATCAAATTAGTGTTAGTCCAAGTCTTTTTTTGTTTATCAAAAACTGTAAGTTTACCTTCATTTGTTACATGATAAATAGAATTATTGTTTTCAAAGGAACATCCTTTTTGGATTTTTGCAGCTACTGATTTACCTTTTGCTTGAATTTGAACGTCTATGTAATCTTTTATACCCATGAAATTCTCCGCTATTAAATATCCCTTATATATATAAAGTATAGTTATGAAAAGAAATTGCCTTAATCTTAACAATTTGTAATATTATTTTTTATTATTTACGCATTTACGAGGTTTATTAAAAAACATAGACAGCCGCTTTTAAAATTGATAAAATAGGAAAGTTGGTATAATGCAGTCCATTTGTAAGAAGAAAGGCTAAAAGACGAATCATGGATATAAATTTTTCGTATGGTTTTTATAGTATGCAAGGTACGTTATTTAATATAAATGTCGATTTAAATGCATCTTTTGAATATTATAAAGAATTGAAAGAAAGTTTAAAAATAAAAAAAGTCAAAGATTATCCGCTTGTGAGAGTAGGGCTGCAAAATCGAGACGGTGGATATGTTATGCTTAATGATTTTGCTTCAGGTGAAATAGCCTATTCTTTTGGAATTTGTAATGATGTAAGTTGGGATACAGTAATGGCAGAATTGGGATATAACATTTTTATGTATGACCATACAATAGAGAGATTGCCATATGATAGAGAAGAATTTCATTTCTTTAAAGAAGGTATTTCTGGAATAGATGAAGAAGCGGCGCCGTTAAAATCTTTAAAATATTACATAAATAAAAACGGGCATATCAAAACAAAAAATATGATATTAAAAATGGATGTTGAAGGAGCTGAATGGGATTTCTTAGAAACTGTGGATGCAAGGTTATTAAAGCAATTTGACCAGATTGTTTTTGAATTTCATGAGATTGTTCAAACAAAAAGAGAGGATAAAATAATTAAGTTACTAAATAAACTCAATAAAACTCACCAGCTTATACATTTACACGGAAATAACTCCGGGTATATAGTAAAAATAGGAGATACGTGTTTTCCAAATGTTTTAGAAGCAACTTATGTAAATAAAGATAAATATGAAACAACAGATTGTGAAGAACTAACTCTTCCTATAAATTTGGATGCTCCTAATGATATAGGACGTCCGGATATAATTTTAGGAACTTGGAATAAACCTCTTAAATTATAATGTTTTATTAACTAAGTATATGTTTATGTGCTTGAACTCTTGTTAATAATTTTGATTAAAAATCAAAGTTCTTTTTACTATATTATTTCTGTAGTATCATATATCTATGGAGAGTGCGAAGAAGTTTTGGTTTAGTTTAGATGATAAGATAAGGTACTTAGTTATCGGCAGTTTTAATGCCGGAGTTTGTTATGTGATATATTCACTTATTTGTTTGATTATAGGTGATCGAGTTTATCAAATAGCGCTTGCTCTTGCGTGGTTGCTGTCTTCTGTAATCTCTTTTATTACTCAAAGAACATTTGTTTTTGAGGGTAAAGGGATTTGGTACAAAGAATACTTGAAATGCTGTGCTACTTGGTTTTTTAGCTACTTGATTAATGCCGGATTACTTGAATTTACAGTAAAAATATGCGGAATGAATGTCTATATAGCACAGCTTATATCCAATTTTACCGCGGCAGTATTTACATATATAGTTTTTAAGAAATTTGCATTTAAAAAGGGTTGATGTTTCTTAAAATATAGTTATAATTTTAAATATGAGATTTTTTATTACTTTATGCTTATTAATGTTTATGAATCTTACTTGCTTTGCAGAGCCGCAGCTTAGAGATTATGATGAGTTTGATATTCCTGATGGGTATTTTATTCCGGTGATATCTTTACAAGAATTTTCAACAGCTTATTGCGAAGAGGGAGATAAAGTTAATTTCAAGACAACAAATGATATATTTCTATACAATAAAAAAGTTATTCCGTCCGGAACTAAGTTAGAAGGATATATAGATAAAAAAAATGAACCAATAATTGGTACTCATGGTGCTATGAAAGTCTTTGTAAATAAAATGTATCTGCCTGATGGATATGAAGTTCCAATAAAAGCTTATGTTTATACATCTAATAATAATACTATAGGCGGAGGTTTAACTGAACCTGCTGAATATATAAAAATGCCTCATTATGCTCGTTGGACAATGTTTAGAGCTATGAGTGTAACACAATACGTTCCTGGCGCAAGAAGAAAAATGGGAGAACACGTAACCGTTTCAGCCGGTGCAAATCTAATGCTCGTGCTTACCGAACCAATACATTTAACTCATATTGTTTTGCCCGAAGAATAGTTAATATAATTAAAAAAGTATATTTCGTATGTTAGTGTAAAAGAATCGCTAGAGTATAATTGAATTACTAGACAAACTACACTTAACTTAGATTTGTTTTCCTCTTATCAAAACCGGAAAAAATACAATTACACAAAAATTACACATAGTTGAATTAAAGTTGAATTATTAGCCAAAATTTGGAGTAAAAAAGAGAGTTTCAAAATTGGTGAAACTCTCTTTTAGTAATTGGTTGCGGGAGCTGGATTTGAACCAACGACCTTCGGGTTATGAGCCCGACGAGCTACCAGACTGCTCCATCCCGCGTTATTT
>CAJOOM010000131.1 GCA_905236775.1 Candidatus Gastranaerophilales bacterium | reverse complement strand
CCGTTGGCACCTAAGTGTAAATCACTTCTTTACGCATCTCGTCAACGCGCATTTACTATTCTATTATTAAAATAATTCTTTGTCAAGAAAATAATTACAAAAATTTTTTAGGTAATTTTTTTTAAAATTCTCATTATATATCTGCTTTTTGTGCATTTGTCATCAAATACCATATTTTAAAGTATGCCATTCCATGACATCAACCATGCTTTTATCAAGAAATTTGTTTGTCTTTTATATTTTTGGTAGAATTGTTATATGAAGGAGTTTGAAAAATGCCAGCATCACTACATCAAACACAACAAGAACTAGACAGATTATCTGCTATTAAAACTATAGAATCTGAAATACAGGCTCTTAATGATTTGCGGCAGTCACTTGATTCGGAAAGTTTAACAAATGCTCTTGATTTAATGCAATATTCTAAAGGGAGAATTATTGTAACAGGTATGGGAAAATCCGGACATATAGGAAGAAAAATAGCCGCATCACTGGCATCAACAGGAACTCCATCATTTTTTGTTCACCCAGCAGAGGCTTCTCACGGTGATTTGGGAATGATTACAGAAGATGATATAGTTATTGCAATATCAAACAGCGGAGAATCAAAAGAACTAATAGATATTTTAAATTATTGCAAAAGATTTGGCATTACAATTATTGCAATTACCAAAAACATTGAAAGTTCGCTGGGTAAAGCCGGTAACGTAATCCTTGCTCTTCCTAATGATGGTGAAGCATGCCCATTGGGTCTTGCACCGACAAATTCTACAACCGCAACCCTTGTATTGGGCGATATTCTAACTGTCGGATTAATAGAACGCAAGGGATTTTCTAAAGAAGATTTTAATGACAGACATCCGGGAGGAAAACTTGGTTCAATACTTAAGCACGTCTCGGATTTAATGCATACGGGTATGGAAATGCCAATTTTAGAAGAACACTCAAACATGCAAACTGTACTTTTAGAAATGACATCGAAAAGGCTTGGTTGTGTAGGTTTTATTAACCAGAGCGGAGAATTAACCGGCATATTGACTGATGGAGATTTGAGAAGATGTTTATCCCCAGATATCTTAAATTCTAAAGCGATAGATTTAATGACAAAGAACCCAAAAACAATTTCTCCAAATGCGATGACATCAGAAGCATTAAAACTTATGCATGACAAAAAGATTACCAATTTATTTGTCCTTGACAATAAAAAGCCTATCGGTGTAATTCATATTCATGACTTATTGAATAACGGAGTTGCTTAGTTTTTAATACATTCTTACAAGTTTTCTAACTTCTGATAGAACTTTTTGCGCCTCAACTCTTGCTTTTGCAGAACCCTCACGAATAATTTTTTTAATAAGATGTATTGAAATAGGACAAACTAGGACATGCAGACTAGGATATGCATAGACAAATATGAAAATATATTGTAAAATAATACTTGCAGGGTTCAGTGAAACCACTACTTACTCCATCAGCTACAATCTACAATTGGACTAAAACTGATGAAAGGAGGTAGCTATGATTGACAAAATAATAATGCTACTAATCGTAGCAACGCTATTCATAGTAGCATTCAAATTGTTTCAATTGTAGGGGTCTAACGGCACCTTAAGCAAGTGCCACCCTGCTTCTATTATTTATCGTTTTTGGATTTTTGTCAATACATTTTTACAAGTTTTCTAACTTCTGATAGAACTTTTTGCGCCTCAACTCTTGCTTTTGCAGAACCCTCTTGAATTATTTTTTCAACAAGCTCCGGATGTTCTTCATAATATGTTCTGCGTTCGCGAATCTCTTTCATGCGCTCATTAATCTTAGCTCCGAGTTGTCGCTTGCAGTCTGCACATCCTCTTTGACCTTTTTCACATTCGCATCTAACCGTTTCAATCTCATTTTCCTCACCAAATATCTTCCAATATTTAAATGCGACTTCACATTCATCAGGGTGTCCTAAATCATCTTTTCTCATACGACTTCTATCGGTAATTGCAGTCATAACTTTCTTTGCTGTAACTTCGGCTGTATCGGAAATTTTTATATCATTATGGAAAGATTTTCCCATTTTATTCCCATCCAAGCCGCAAATTAACGAGCAATTATTAAGCTTTGGCTGAGGTTCGTTAAAGAAATCAGTGTTATAAACGTTATTGAATCTTCTTACAATATCTCTTGTTAATTCTACGTGTGCAACCTGATCTATACCAACAGGGACCAAATCTGCATTAAACGTAAGTATATCAGCAGTCATTAGAACAGGATAACCCATTAAACCATAATTAACTTGCGTTCCCATTCCCTCTTTTGTTTTTAATATTTTTGCCATGTCCTTTAAAGTTGGATCACGTTCTACCCAGTTTTGAGGAGTTATCATACTTAAATATATATGCAATTCTGCTGTTTCAGGGACTAAAGATTGAACATATATAGTTGATTTTTTCGGGTCAATTCCACAAGATAGCCAATCCATAACGACATCTATAATATCTTGTTTCAAATTTTCTGTTTTATCGTACTTCGTTGTAAGAGCATGCCAATCTGCTACTGAAAAATAACAATCATACTCATCTTGCAACTTAACCCAATTATCTATTACACCCAAGTAATGCCCTAAATGTAATTTTCCCGTAGGGCGCATCCCTGACATAATTTTTTGTTTCATATTATTATTCCTCTAATTAATTTGTCTTAAAACCTACTTGAGATGGTTTTGTCCTATCCATAAGTAAATCTATTGCCTGTATTAATTCTTTATTGTCCAATTGATTATCATGACAATGTTGCATAAACAGTTGTTCCAATTCGGTTAATCTTCTATTTAGGTCTTTATTCTCGAGTGCGAATCTTTTAATTTGAACAAACGTTCGCATAATTTAGCAATGGCTTGCTCCGAATTCAAAACTGTAGATAGCATTGCAACACCTTGCTCCGTAAAAACATACGGCATAAATCTTCTTCCGCCTCTTCCTTGTTTTGATATTCCATTTTGGAATATCAAAGAATCAAATTCATCCTTTGTAAGCTGAAACATGAAATCTCGCGGGAATCGCTGAATATTCCGCTTTATAGCTTTGTTCAAATTAAAGGTCTGAACCCCGTAAAGTTTTGCTAAATCACTGTCCAGCATAACTTTTAATCCGCGAAATTCGTATATTAGATTTTGTATTTGCACAAGCTCATCCATAATTTTATTCTATTACAATTTTCAGGGTTTGTTTTGTAAAGTTTTGTAACAATTTTTCAAAAAAGTAAAATTCTGGCAAAAATGTATACTTTTTATATATATAAGATGTAAATGTTGCTTACAAATATTCGTGGAATCAAAAATAGAAAGGAACGAATATGTCAGACTTGACAGTAGATATTAACAGGGCTCTTACAAATGAAGCATATGCAGCAAGCTGTATACGCAGAGGATGCGATGCTAATACTCGTTGTCAAATTACTGCTCAATGGGGAGCTGATAAAGTAAAAGTATGGGAATCTGTAGACAGCACGGATTACCAGATTGACGATGTTAGCTACGATAACGCATACAGTACAAGTAAACAAAATGTAAAAGATTCTGTTGGATATGACGGTGGAAAAAGTTATAGAGCAGTATTCGATGTTGCTGAATCAGCTGCAGGAACAGGTGCATTAATATATAATGTTGCAAATGTTGGATTAACAACAACTGTTGCACAATCAACAGCAAATGTTGTTGCTGCAAAAGCTACGACACAAGCAGCAGAAAATGCATTAAATCTAGCTAACGCAAATGTCGCAGTAAAAAAAGTAGGTGTAGAAATGGCGGCACAAGAGTCTCAAAAAAAAGCTGCCGAAGCAGCTTTACAACAAGCTAAAAAAGAGGCAAGTAAAAAGTCAAGTGAATTAGCTACTGCCAAATCTACAGAAGAAACCACAAAAACTACAGCAAAAAAAGGTAACATCTCTGCATACATAGCAGCAGGGATTGCAATTGCAACTGCTGCTAAATATTTAGCAAAAAAACCTAACAAAGAACAAGTAGATGCAACTAATGAATTACTACAAAATCAATTACCTGAAAGTCAAGGAGCATTACAAGATGCACAAGCTGATATGCTGGATGCAAGTGAAGAAGTCACTGCTCTTACAGAAGAGGCTGAGGATAAAAACGAAGAGGCAAATGACAAAATTGAAGATGATAAAACTGTATTAGATATGTATAGAGCACAATATAATGCTCTTAAAACAAAAGCAGAATCAGCTAAAAATGGCGGAACTCCATTAACAGCAGATGAAAAAACTTTAATGCAAAAACTTGCTCCGCTAATGGAAGATATGGCAGAAGACATAAATGTAACAAACGAAGAAACTTCTGATGAAGTTGGTGAATTATACGACCAAATAGAGGGCTATCAAGAAAATTATGATGCAGGAGCAGAAACAATTGCTCAAGTTGAAGCAGTTACGGATTATGCAGAAGGATTTGACTCGGCAACAAGAACAATGTGCTATGTTGAAGCTGCAGCACAAGGACTTAATGCTGTAACAGGATTTGGAGCAGCAGCAAAACTCATGGCAGGAGGATGGTGGAATTGGGCACTTGGAATTGCAGCTGGAGTCGCAGGTGGCATAAGTACAAAAGGTGTAATAGAACAGACTCAGATGGCTAGCCAAGTATCAGCAGAGATTGACGTTAGAGAACAAACCCAAGACTTAGGCGGCGCAACACAAGAAGTATATGATACAGAACTTGACAACTTTGCCGGAAGTATGGAAGTTGTAGATGATTTGGAAATAGAAATTCCTGAAGATTTAGATGTTCCTGATACTTCTGAATTGAGTTCTTTGACTGCTGATAATGCAGGCACAGAAAACTTAGATCCTCTTGCCGCTGCTGCAACAGGAAATAATAACTGTACCAAAGCTGATGATAACTCAACGCAAACATATTCTGCAAATGATAATAATAAAAAAGACGATAAGAAAAAATTAGCATAAATTATTTCTTCACATAAAGTAAACAAATCACTGTAATTCCGAGGGTAAATGTATTTGGTTGAGCGCAAGGCTTGCAAGCCTGGCGCCAAACACTCAAGAGTTGTGCCAGACTGTAAGCGATTCTCCCCTGGTTAGGGGAGCTAGAGGGGTATCAACAATAACGTTTACCTTATAGGATAATACCCCCTTAATCCCCCTAACTAGGGGGAAATATGTCTCCACCACTTTAAAAACCACAATTCACGAAACCACTTTTCACTTTTAATTTTCTATTATTATTAACATTAATAATACTTTAATGTATAATTCAAGTATGTTATCTAAAATTTTCATTAAAAACTATATTTTAATAGATGAACTAGAACTGGATTTATCAGAGGGATTAAATATCATTACAGGTGAAACCGGTGCCGGAAAAAGCATTCTAATAAATGCCATAGATATTGCTTTTGGCGGAGTAAAAGGTGCGAATAAAGAAGTTATCAAAACAGGCGCAGAAAAAGCAATTATTGAAATAACTATTTTAAATAAAAAACAAGACATAACTTCTCTTTTTGAAGAATATGGAATTGAAAATTTTGGAGAAGAAATTATATTATCAAGAGAAATAACTCAAACTTCAAATCGTGCAAGAGTAAATGGCTCATTAGTTAATCAAGAATTTATGAAAATTTTTAGAGAATTGTTTCTAGATATCCATTCTCAACACCAAACTTATTCATTCCTACAGCCAAAATATCATATTACATTATTAGATTCATATACAAAAAATACTTGCGGGGAATTACTTGAAAATTATCAGCGAGAATACAGTAGCTATAAACAAATGCTTTCTCAACTTGAAGAACTTAAAAATTCCGCTAATAAAACCGAAGACCAAATAGATTTTCTTAAGTTTCAAGTTGAAGAGATTGAAAATGCAGAAATAAAAGAAATAAATGAGGATGAAAAATTAAACAATGAGCTTGCAGTTTTAGAAAATGTAGAAAAACTAAAAGAACTCACCGGTTCATCTTATTGGTCAATCTCAGGCGATGATTCTTCTATTCTTGAATGTCTCCTGCAAATTAAACAAAATTTATCCAAAGCTTCCGGCATGGATAATTCATTAGAAGAAATAGAAAGCGAGCTTATTAGCGCGATTGATGCTCTTAAAGGAATTTCATCTTTTCTGAGAGATTATTCTTCTGCTTTGGAAAACGACGAAGAAAGAATTAACTCAATTCAAGAAAGATTATTCCTTTTGGACAAACTTAAACGTAAATATGGCGGCTCATTAGAGAATGTCATTCTTGAGGGAGAAAAACTCAGAAAAGAACTTGATAGCATTGAATTTTCCACTCAAAACATTGAAGAGCTTGAATCTCAAATACAAAAACAGCATTCCTTTTTGTCAGAACAGGCACAAAAACTATCTGAAGAAAGAAAAAAATATGGTGAAGTTTTATCTTCTCTTATAATTGAAAAATTGGAAAAATTAGAGTTACCTAAAGTAAAATTTGAAATCCATTTTGAACCTTGTGAACTTAACATAAATGGC
This sequence comes from Candidatus Gastranaerophilales bacterium, assembly GCA_905236775.1. GTDB lineage: Bacteria > Cyanobacteriota > Vampirovibrionia > Gastranaerophilales > Gastranaerophilaceae > CAG-196. The sequence goes on along the minus strand of CAJOOM010000131.1, from coordinate 21,417 downwards.
TCAGACAAAGTAGAATTCTTAATATCAACAAACATCTCCGAAGAACTTAAACCGCTTGCTAAAGTTGCTTCAGGAGGAGAAATATCACGTGTTATGCTCGCAATAAAAACCATTTTTGCTCAAAGTGATAATATTGATACAGTTATTTTTGATGAAATTGATACGGGGATTTCCGGCAAAGCCTCTCAAGCCGTTGCAGATGAAGTCAAAGAACTTGCTAAATATATGCAAATTATTATGATTACACACCAAGCCATTATAGCCTCAAAATCGGATAGGCACATTTACGTTAAGAAAACCCAAGATGACAAAACAAGTGTTAATATTTCTGTTTTAGATGACAAATTAAAACTAAAAGCTATTGCGGAACTTGCAGGCGGAGAAGTAAATGACGAATCTTTAAAATTTGCAAAAATGCTCGTTGGCTAATAATTCTATATATAAATTTTTGCAAAATCCAAATCATTTTTTACAGTTATTTTTATATTCGTATAACTACCTTCTACTATATATACAGGAACTTGAAGTTCTTCCAGCATAGAACAGTCATCCGTATAATTACCGTCAATTAATTTTTCATGAGCAGATTTTATTAAAGATGTTCTAAAACCTTGAGGAGTCTGAGTATTATAAAGTTTCGAACGGTCAATTGTTCTTATTATTTTCCCATCTTCATCAACTTCTTTTATTGTATCAATAGTTTTTGTCATAACAGATACAGCGTTATATTTTACAGTTTTATCCATTGCATCTTTTATAATTTTCTGAGTCACAAGAGGTCTAGCACCATCATGAATTAAAACAAACTCATTTTTAACTTCTTGCAAACCTTTATACACAGATTGCTGACGTGTTGAACCGCCATCTATAATTTTTATTTTTTCATTATTAAAAAGTTTCTTAAATTCAGATTTTATATTTTTATTCGTCGGTATTATTATTTCATCGATTTCTTTTATATTAATAAACTTATCTACAGTTTCTTCTATCACTGTTTTATCTTTTATTTTTTCTAATAATTTATTTCGTTCTCCAAACCTTGAAGAAGTTCCGCCCGCTGTTATTATAACTGAAAATCTATCCATTACTTGCTCCAAAATGATTATACACGTTTAAATCTGAGTAATTATTATATTTTACACCTGATACATCCAGTCGAAAATCAGAATCCAAAACAGTTCCAATCTTTACCGCCCCATTTATGTTTTCTACATATTTTTCCGGAAGAACCGCGACAAGTTTATAGTCTTCTCCGCCAAATAAAACTTGTTCTCTTGTTATATTCTCTAAATGCGGAATTAAATCATAATCAATTTTTATAGAAACATTACTGGAATCCGCTATTTTAAATAATGCATCAGCCAATCCATCCGAAGTATCCATCATTGCATAAGGTTCTTTTACAATAGTTGCAATTTCTTGACTAAATCTATACTCAAGTTTCGGCTCTAGATGCGCCTTTATTAAATTTTTATTTTTCCCACCGGACATTAGTTCTTTTAATCCTGCTGCACTGGAACCGTATAAACCTTTTGTTATAACTGCATAACCGTCTTTTGCATTTGCTCTTGAAGAAATATTCCGTCCTTTTGTACTTCCAATTGCAGATATAGATACCATAATCTTATCAGTAGAACCGGTTATATCACCACCGACTATATCAGCGCCGCATAATGCTGATTTTGCTCCGTCATAAAACTCACTTACAAATTTATCATTTAAATCATTCGGCAAAGATATTGCAACTGTTACGTATAAAGGCAGCGCCCCAGAAGCTAAGATATCACTTATATTTACAGCAATCGATTTATATCCTAATTGATATGGAGTACACCAACTGCGCTTAAAATGAATGTCTTCTACAAGGCTATCTTGGGTCACTACTATACCCAAATCTTTTAAATAAGCGCAGTCATCTCCTATATATTCTGTTCCTATTTTTGATTGAATTATCTTTAATATATTTTGTTCATTCATAATAACCAAGTCTGTCAATATTTCACAATTCTTTTAAAATGGTATTTCTACAATAAATGTTGAACCATTATTTACTTCACTTACTATTGAAATTTTACCGTCATGCAATTCTACAAGTTCTTTTGTAATAGTTAATCCAAGTCCTGTTGAACTTTCCTTTTTAGTATAAGCATTATCAAGTTGAACAAATTTTGCAAAGATTTTTCCATGATATTTAGGGTCAATTCCAATTCCGTTATCATGAACAGCAATCCTAAAGAATTCTTCATTTGCAGATACTGCAATATCAATAACATCATTTTCCGGAGAATATTTAATTGCATTACTTACTAGATTATAAAGTATTTGTTGGATTTTCTGATAATCAGCAAATACTTCAAAATCATCCGGAATTTCATTATTTATAGTAATATTTTTTTTATTGGCTAATGGCATCAAGAGATTCGATACTTCCATAACAGCACGAGAAATCCAAAAACGACTTTTTACAACTTTCATTGCATTCGCTTCTAATTTTGACATATCCAATATCTCATTTATCATACCTAAAAGATGTGTTCCGGATGCTTTTATATCGTTTACATACTCTTCCTGTTTAGAATTCAAATTCCCATACAATTGAGTTCCCAATATATCTGCAAACCCTAAAATTGAATTCAAAGGAGTTCTTAATTCGTGAGAGATATTTGCCAAAAATTCATTTTTTACTCTGTCTGCTTCAAGAATTTTCTCATTTTGTTCTTTTATAATTTTATAAGCATTATTTTTTTCTACTATCCCATCTTTTAATGCCTTTAATTGGATTTTAAAAACATCTGAAAGCTCTTTATCTTTTAAAACATAAGATAAAATAGAAGAGGCTGCATTTAAAGCATCTAAATCTTCTTTTTTATAAAAATCTTTTTCTCTCTTTTCTAAAAGTATTATTCCAAAAACTGTAGACTTTATTGTAAGTTTTGATAATAAGAATGATTGTCCGTCCCATTCTTTTGTTTTCAACAATTCAATCAACTCTGAATCAGAAAATAAAATTTCACCGGACTTATCAAATATAAAATCCTTTAAATTTTTAGACAAGTTATAAACAGAATCTATTTTATATGCATTATCTTTTTTATAAACATACTTTAACTGCAAGCTATCAGGATTAACAAAATATATAAAACCATTGTCAAAAGCTACAATTTTTTCAAGTTTCTTAAATATATCTGAACTTTCTGAAGAGGTACCACTTACCCCTGTCTCAAACAGCTCCGGTATATATTCTAAAATTTTTTCTGTAGATAGTAATGCCATAATATTTTAGAAATATCCCCTCTCATATATTCTATAATTTTTAATTTACCTTAAAACCTATTTTTGATGGTTTAGTTCTGTCAACTAATAAATCAATAGCCTCTTTTAATTCTTTAATATCTGCTTTATTATCTTTACAATGTTCCATAAAATAATGTTCAAGCTCCGTTAATCTTCTAGATATATCCTTGCTTTCAACAGCCCATTGTCTCATCTTAACAAATGTATCAATTATTTGCATATTAACTTGGATTGCTTTTTCAGAACGTAATACAGAAGACAACATTGCTACACCTTGCTCAGTAAAAACAAAAGGCATTTTACGAACACCTCCCCAACTTGAAGTCGCAAATTGCGACTTCAAGTTGAGAAATTCTTCTTTTGTTAATTGAAACATATAGTGGCTTGGAAAGCGAGCTATATTACGTTTAACGGCTTCATTTAGTCTTTTTGTTTCAACTTCATACAACATCGCAAGGTCGCTATCGAACATAACTCTATAACCACGAATTTCATATATTAGATTTTGAATTTGAACCAAATCATTCATAAGTCTATTTTACAATATTTCCATTTTTGTGTCTATAAGAGAGGCTGCGAATAGCACGATTTTTAAAATAGAATATTAAAATAATAAAAAAGCACTACAATCAAATTAACTTTTATATATCAGCATTATCAAAACAGTTTATAAATACTTTTTATTCATTTACCCCTAACCTGCACTCAAAGAGAATATATCATAAATTTCCTGATCTGAAAGTTCCGTAATAATCTTTTCACCTTCATAAACTGCCAAATCAGCAAGCTCTTTCTTTGATTTTAGCATTTCATCAATTTTTTCTTCAAAAGTGCCGAGTGTAATCATTCTATGCACCATAACATTCTTATCCTGACCTATACGATATGTACGGTCAGTTGCTTGCTCTTCAACTGCAGGATTCCACCATAAGTCGTAATGAATTACATTTGTTGCACTGGTTAAATTCAAACCGGTACCCCCGGCTTTGAGTGAAAGTATCATGATTTTTCTATCATCATTGTTTTGAAAATCATCAATTAATACTTCTCGCTGAGGCATTGTTAGTGAACCATGGAAAAAAGAAGGTTCTGTGTTACATTCTTCTGTTAAAATTTTTACCAGCAAATCTCCCATTTCTTTATATTGTGTAAAAATAAGCATTTTTTCACCATTATCAATAATAGAATTCACCAAATCTACACATTTTTCTGTTTTTCCTGATAATTCCTTTGTCATGTCGCCATCTTTTAAAAATTGATAAGGATGATTACAAATTTGTTTTAGAGCAGTAATCAATTTAAAAATATTCCCGCGCCTGTTTACTCCTGTAAATCCTGAGATTTTTTCCATCATCTCATTAAGAGTCTTCTCATACAAAATTGCTTGAGGTTTTGCAAGATAACAATAATCATTTATAACCATTTTGTCCGGAAGATCAGATATAACTGCTTTATCCGTTTTTAACCTTCTTAAAACAAACGGAGAAACCGATAATTTTAATTTTGAAGCACGTGAATGTTCCTTAAATCTTTCTATAGGAACAGCATAACTCTTTTGAAATTCTTTCAAAGAACCCAAATATCCTTTATTTATAAAATCAAAAATACTCCATAACTCAGTCAATCGATTTTCAACAGGTGTACCAGTCATTGCAATTTTTATATCAGACTTCATTGATTTTATTGCCAGAGTTTGCGCAGTATCCGGATTTTTAATATTTTGCGCCTCATCTACAACAACCATTCCCCAAGTATATTTTTTCATCTCTTCTATATCTATTCTCATAATTGCATATGTAGTAAGAATAACATCTGATTTTAAATCAAGTTTTCTATCAGTACCGTGATATTTAGATACTTTTAAAGAAGCACCAAACATTTGAAGTTCTTTCATCCAATTACCAACAAGTGTTGTCGGACAAACAACCAGAACCGGATTTTTCAGCTTTTTTTCTTCCTTAAGTTTCAGTATTAGTGCAATAACTTGAATTGTCTTACCTAAACCCATATCATCAGCCATACAACAGCCGAATCCTTTAGAAACATTTGTCCAAAGCCATTTTAATCCGGTTTGCTGATATGGTCTTAGGTCTCCGGTTAAACTATCCGGTGTAGTTACTTCTATTGGCTTTGCAAAATCTTTTATAACATTTGCATATGCATCATCATAATTAAATTCATAATTTTGAAGCTGTCCGGACATTGATGCGTGAATAAGCTCAAGCCTTGTCATTTTCTTATGATTAGCATTTTTTATTTGTTCGACAAGCTTTAATCCCTCCACCTTATCTACTAAAATATATTTCCCTTTATACTGAATAAGCCCATTACTTTCCCCAACAAGTTTTTCAAACTCTTCAAGAGAGATTTTTTCATCGCCTAACGATATTTCGTAAGAAAAGTCTAAAATATCATCCAAAGATATTGCACTTGATGAAACAGTATTAAAAATTTGCATTAATTCTGCTGAACGAGATTCTTTTACCTTAGCATTAATTGATGCTCTTGGTATAATTATATTTGTAAGTTCTTCCGGCAATACTACATCAATTTGAGCTTTTTGTAAATAATATGCAGTTTGTGCAATAATCTTATACACTTCATTGAGATTTAATCTTAATGACAATTCGTCTTCATCTTCAAATAGTTCTTCTAATTTCGGCATATAACGAACTGCATAATTTAACTGCTTTTCTACAATTTTACCAATATCTTGAGTATTTAATTCCCAAATCTCTTCCTTATGATAAAGTTCGTCTAACAAAATTATTTCATTATTTTTTCTGTTTTTAATATGAATTTTTAATTCAAATTCATCTTCATTAATTTTATTAATTTTAAAAAATGGTATTAAATCATATTTCCCCAAATATAATTCATCAAACCATTGTGATATATTTTCTGCAATATTCTTACCTTTTAATAAGCACTTCTGCTCTAAATCCTTTATCATATAATGACCGGATTTAATATCTTTAAATCTATATGCTTTAATTCCTAAAAACTTATATACAAGATAGTTTAAATATTCTCTTGTAAATCGCTCTACAAAATTCTTTGGTTTTTCACCTTTTATAAAAATATTATTTGGCAGATTACTTTCAAGTTCATTTATAATTCTTGCAGATTCTTTATTTGAGAAAATAGGTTCATAGACAATCCTAAACATTCCGCCTGATTCACTATTTACACTTTCACGTATATGCACTGTTGGTATTAAATAAAGTTTTTCTATTAACTTCATAACAAAATGTGTTAATTTATTAAAATACGCAAATGTTGGTGTTAAATAAGAAAAGTCTACAACTTCTCCAAAACCGCCAAAATAATCTAAAACTACATCTAACGGCAATACGTATCCTATTTCGCCATTTATTTCTTTTGGTGAAAATCTAAACATAGAACCTTTTGATTTTAGATAAAATTGAAAATTATTTGTAGGAGTAACAAAGAAACTAAGCTTTGGATTTGTTTCTGTACCATCATTAATAAGAAGAAAATCAGTATTTCTTACCGGTGAATTCGGTGATAAAAATATTCCCTCAAATTCATCTTCTATAAGTTGATATATCAAGCTTAATGTATATCTAAAATCTTTATTTTTAAATCCATTTGGATTCTCAGATAAATTATAAAAAAATTCATCTACATTATTTTTCTTTAATGATAAATCTATTTTTAATGTATTTTTTCCTTGTGTCATTGTTTAAGTAAATAAGTAAATAATATATAAGTGAATAATTTGCATTAAACAACCTAAGAATTTATCCTAAATTATTCATTTTTATGTACTTATTTTCTCCTTTCATTTTTATTGTGTTAAATCATTTAATCATTTTCTTGATGCATAGTTTCTGATATTTTTATTGTCCTCAAAAACAATTTTGCTTCTGCAATTCTTGTATTTAATACCAATATAGCATCATCAAATAATTCTTCTAATTGTTTGGAATTTTTATATCTTGTGTAAAAGAAAAGCAATCTTGATTTATTTTCCGTAAGCTCATTTTTCAAATTAACAATTTGTTCATAGATAAATGGATCTATAATTTCTTTATTTTCGCACATCAAAATAAAAATATCACCTATCCACCATTCTGCCTCTTCGACATTCCTAGATTTTAATCCTTTTTTGCTATTTTTTAGATACTTTAAAAGTTTAGAATAAACTTCCGTTATTTTTTCTTTTTTGGGTGGCAAAATTTCTTTAAAATAGCGCATTGTTTGTTCATAACCCAAATTAATAAGTTTTCTTCTTGAATCTTTATCCAAATTAAAGTCCGCAAAGAAAACATCCCCCGTGTTAATTGGTATGCAATCATATCTATCATTTTGCCCAAACATTTCTTTTACAAAATTGGTAGCAATATCTGTTACACAACTATATATTGTATTTATAAATGAAACAGGGCTGCTATCATTTTCACTGCAGTCCCCTTCAAGCCGAAATTCAAGTATGCGACTTTTAGAAAAATTTAATTTTTCTGATAATTTCCACATAGGAGAAGCCTTTTGTAAATCTCCGTCAACCAAATAAGAATCATTATATTCATATGGCGCCATAAGTCCGGGCATACTAGAAGATATTTTTATAGCTTGAGCCACTTCAAAATCAGGTGTTTTTTCTTTTGAAAACTCTTGCGCACAAAAATGTTTAATATCAGTCGTAATAATTACTAACTCTTTTTCAATATCATTAAAAGTTATCCGCTTTCCATTTTTATTACTTATTTTATTCTTTAAAAGCTCATTTAACCAATCTTGAAATATCTCTCCTTTTGATATCGCAAATGTTTTTTTAAACCCTAAATGAATATCTTTAAACAACTCAAAGTTTACTTTCATAAAAAAGTTTTCAAGTTCATATGATTTGTAACCACAAGCAATAAGAGATGCAATTATAGCACCTACAGATGAACCACCTATAATATCATACTCTACACCAAGTTCTTCCAGTGCTCTTATAGTTCCGAGATATGCTATACCTCTAATTGCCCCGCCGCCAAATAAACAAGTATATTTTAATGGATTTGTTGTCATAAGATTTTTCTCTTCGTTTTTATTCGTTAAAAAGCCCTATATATATTTATAACACAAGGGCAGCGGAAATTTAATCGTCTTAAAAATATTTTTACAAAATTTTTAATTAATGTACTTTATATACAATCGATACTATTTCTATTACACTAACTTATTAATCCCTCGCAAAGTAAAAAACGTCCCATAAGTTCTACTTCGCAATATTTTTCAAGAGATTTTACAAAACATTCATTCTGACAGAAACCGCCTGACAAATATATTTTATCAGGGTTATGCGCGAAATTCCACGCATTGTATGCTATACCGTGTATAAATTTGGATATTGCTTCTGCTGGTTTTATTCCTCCGGAGATAGAATCCATAATTTTTTCCATTCCGAAAATCCCGCATGTAACCACAAATTTTTCTTCGTTGTATTTAAGTTCGTTTACATTAACGTCATAGAATTTTAATAACATTTCAACTGTAGCACCAGTTGAACTTGCGCAAGAAGTATTCCAATCCATATCTTGAAATTTTCCTGCTTTAAAACGAATCCATTTAGCATCTCTGCTTCCCAAATCTAAAATTGTTGCATCTTTAGATATTCCTTTTTTCTTTGCTCCGTTTGCAAGTGCAATTATTTCATTATTATCCGCCTGAGCCATATGACCGCAAGAACTCGTGGGAGAAATGTTTTGCGATTTGATAATTTTTGATGGCAATATATAATAATTTTTGCCATAAGCACTCTTTATAAAAAAACTTTCATCGAAAATTTTTTCTTCAGTAATGACTTTAGAATATGTAGTTCCTGCATCTAAATATATCGCCATATCTAAAATTTAACAGAAATGTATCTTTCGAGCAACACCATAATTCAAATTAAAAATGTCTTTCCTTTGGATTCAAAAGCATGTCAGCAAGTTTATCTGCACCAAAGAATCTTCTTTTTCTTAAAATTTCACTTGCCATATTCTTATCATATTCAACAAAATGATGCTCAAATACGCATTTTCCATCTAATATATCTATAGTTAAATAACACGACTTAGGCTCTGGAGTAAATGGTCTGCCAATGCTTCCGACATTAACAACTGTTTTCTTACTTGAAGTTTGGAATCCGCATGGCAAATGAGTATGCCCGCACAAAACTACATCTGCACTTACATTTTCAAGCATTTTTTCTATTTCTTCGATTGGAGTAGTGGGGAGAATGTCTTCATTATTTCTTCGCGGAGAACCGTGGGTCAATAAGATTTTAATTCCATCCAACTCTATTTCAAGCTGTGTCGGAAGATTCTTTAAAAATATTTTTTCAGAATCATAAAGAAGTTCCGAATCATTTCTTAAAGCTTCTGCCATAATTGGCGCATTTTCTTTTAGCATATCGTACGTATTTTCACTATAATCGGCTATCATTAAATCAGTGTTACCTTGAATCATAGTATAACTATTATCAATCTGCTTGTCCATAAAATATTGCACTGCTTGAACCGGTTCAGGACCAGCCATTGCATAATCGCCGAGTACAAAAATTTTCTCACACCCTCTATTATTAATATCTTTCATTACAGCTTCTAGTGCTTGCATATTTCCATGGATATCCGATATTACAGCTACTTTCATAACCTCTCCTTTATACCTTATAGATTAACTCTAAAAACACTATAATGCAAGGCTTGCAAGTCCTTGTCTTTATGGGGAGGAGGGGGTAAATGTATTTGGTTGGGTGCAAGGCTTACAAATCCTTGTCTTTGCGGGGGTAAATGTATTTGGTTGGGCGCAAGGCTTACAAATCCTTGTCTTTGCGGGGGTAAATGTATTTGGTTGGGCGCAAGGATACATTTACCCCCTCAGAAAGACAACTTTGTGTGTGCCTTGCGCTTGACTGCTTTAAAACTTTCTTAGCTCCATATTTTTCAAAAAGATAACATATTTTTTCTAAATTGTTACAAAAATTCACAATCATTGTTCCAAATGTAAAAATAGCGCAATTTTATTATATAATCGGCTTATGGTAAGCAAAGCAATTACGGCAGCAAATATTGGAATTAACTCTTGTAAAATAGAAGTAGAAGCAGATGTCAGTTATAATAATCCGATGATGATTATTGTCGGATTACCTGATAGTTCTGTTTCCGAAGCAAAAGAAAGAGTTCACTCTGCTATTAAGAATTCGGGATTTTCATTCCCGACTGGAAAAGTTATTATTAATCTTGCTCCCGCTGATATAAAAAAAGAAGGTACGCATTTTGATCTTCCGATTGCAATCGGGATTTTAAAGGAACAAGGTGTCGAAATCCCAGAAGATGAAACAATGGCGTTCATAGGCGAACTTTCTTTAGATGGAGGTTTAAGACGTGTTAATGGTGTTTTACCTTTAGTTAGTGGGCTTAAAGATAGTGGAATTACAAAGGTTTTTGTTCCAGAAGAAAATGCTAAAGAGGCGGCTCTTGTTCAAGGTATTGATGTATATGGCGCAAAACATTTAGGTGACATTATTAACCATTTTTCTGAAGCACCAATTTGCAAAACCTCAATTGACATAAATAAGTATTTGGAAGAAAATGCAAATACCGATTATACGTTCGATTTTAAAGATGTTAAAGGTCAACAGAAAGCAAAAAAAGCTTTAGAAATAGCAGCTGCGGGCGGGCATAATATTTTAATGTCAGGAACTCCCGGTTCAGGTAAAACATTAATGGCAAAATGTTTAGCCTCAATACTTCCTCCCCTAGAACTTCAAGAAGCTTTAGAACTAACTAAGATTTATAGTATAAGCGGACTTTTACAAAATGATAATCCTCTTATGACAAAAAGACCGTATAGAGCAGTTCATCATACAGCCTCCCAAAATGGAATTATTGGCGGCGGTTCCACTCCTAAACCCGGAGAAATTACTCTTGCACACAGAGGAGTACTTTTTTTAGATGAAATGGTAGAATTCCCGCGGCAGGTATTAGAAGTATTAAGGCAGCCATTAGAAGATGGTGAAGTTGTTATTTCCAGAGCTAAAAATTCCATAAAATACCCAGCAAAATTCATGCTTGTTGGAGCAATGAATCCATGCCCATGCGGTTATTTGGGTGATAAAGAAAAAGAATGCACCTGTTCAGAATTTCAAATTCAACGTTATCGTTCAAAGTTGTCAGGGCCTTTATTAGATAGAATAGATTTAGTTATAAATATTCCAAGGCTTACAACAGAAGAACTTATCAATACAAGGTCAGAATCAGAACCATCAGCAAAAATTCGCGAACGAGTTGTTAAAGCAAGAAAAATTCAGGCTAATAGGTATGCCCAAGAGGGTATTTTTACTAATTCAGAGCTTAATGGCAGACAAGTTAAAAAGTTTTGTAAAGTAGATGATAAAACTTCTGAGTTTTTAAAATTAGCTGCACAAAAATATCAACTATCAGGAAGAAAATTTGACCGTATTCTAAAATTATCCAGAACTATTGCAGATTTAGCTGAAAGTGAAAATATTCAATTAGAACACGTTACACTTGCTCTTCAATACAGAGCTGAAATATAATATAATGAGATATATTTCCTCATTTTTGCATATTCTTTACAAAACTTAATATTGTTTTGATAAAAAGGCAATTTCTATAAATGAAATTACTTTATATATTTATCGAGGCACAATTATGAGTTTACTGAGTAATATAAAAAATACAGCAATATCATTATACAATTACCTTACAGAAGACGATAAGGAAAAATCTCCTGCTGCCTCAAAAACTACTACAAAACAAAAAATCGCACAAAAACCGGTTAAGGCAACAGAAGTAAAACCGACAATAACAGTTCCTATGGTTAATCCGGCTGCGCAATCCATAAATACGAATGATTCAAATATAAAAGGCTATGGAGATACACTTTATACAAAAAATCCAACAGAAAAAAGTGGTACTTATGAAAATAAAGAAAAACTTACACTAAAAGAACTAAAAACGGCTTTGCCGGCTGCTCTTGCAAAAAATGGTATAAATAAAGCCGAATTAAAACTTAAATTATCTACTATATCAGGTATACAAACAACAAAAGAAGATTTTCAAGAATTAGAACCTAAACTTCAAGAATTGATGCTAAATTATGTATTAGAGTCTGTTGAACGATGTGAAAAAGCAAAATCAGAAGGTAAACTTAATAATGTATCGATTACTGATGCTGTTGCTATGGATATTGCAATGATGTATAAGTTTATTACAAGTGATGAGAATGGAAAGCAAGTTGATTTAAAAACCATGACTCCGGAACAAGTTACTGCCAAGAGGAAAGCTATTGATGAAAAATTTCATATGCAAAAAAAATTACGTGAGAAAGAAATAAATAAATTACCGGAAGAAGAAAGAGTTAAAGCAAAAAAAGAATTAGAAAATGAACTTGCTGCTCACAGAAAACACATGTTCCAAAAATTATATAAAAATATGAAACCAGAAAGTGCATTAGAACTTTTGTTAATTGTCGCTATAAAAGATTCCGGAGAAGCTGCACAAGAATTAATGGAATATTATCCTTCCGATATTCGAGAAGAAATTGCAAATATAATGCAGTCTTTTAAAAACTTTAAAGCCTATATTAATATAGCAAAAGGTAGAGGCGAAGATTTAGGTGATGAAGCTGCAAAAATTGCATTCAAAAAATATCATATGATTTTTGGTTCATATAAAACAAAAGACAATTTAAAATCATATATGGCTGATGCAAAAGCATTTATTGACTCAAGAGAGGGCGGAGAATTCCCTGAAGCTGTATACAAAGGCACTGCAATGGGTATTGGACAAGCAGCATATGCGAACCATGTTATGACATCTGATGAAAAGAATGAAACAATAAGTTCTTGGGTTAATGATTACAGCGGATATTTAACCGATACAGAAATGGCTTTAACAGAGATTGAAGCTAACGAATATATAGAAAAATATTTAGAACAACATCCTGAAGAAAGAGAAACTTTTTCTCGTGCTAAAAGCATGAAAGAAATTTTTGAAAGCACTTTAGGAAGAGAATTTAAGCCTGATGAAAAGGTATTAGAATCAATAAAAAATAAAAAAGAAAATGCAAAGATTGAAAACGATAATAAATCAGAATCAAATACTACAAATGCAACAACTGAAAACACTCTGAGACCACAAGCAAAAACAGGACAATTATCGTCCGGTTCAAATATGCCAACATCAAGTGCTGTAACAACACCGATTAAAACAGAACAAGCTAAACTCCCTGAAGAAGTTTTGACAGAAAAAAAATCTCCTAAAATTGTTGCACAAAAACTCTTAAACGGACAAATTGATAAAGAACAAGCAAAAAAAGATGTTGGCGGCTCTGAATATGATTTTGTAATGATGTGCGCAGATAATCCTACACTTAAAGCACTTTATAAAAATGATATAATAAGATATATTAGAGTTGAAAAAAATAATGATAATTTACGAGCAATAATCGCAAAAGCTCCTGAACTTGCACTTACTATATTAGAAAATATGCAAGGTGATAAAGAAGAGTTTGCTCAAGAACTTGTAGGTAAGCATAAAGTTAATTCTTGCATTTCCATGCTTATCCAAGAGGATATGAAAAATGAAAATAATAAAAGATATATTGTATAAGCTACTTGAAATTCAGGAAAAAATCCTAAAGTTTCGTCTTGCAAAAACAATTGGTGCAAAAAATCAATCAAAAAGAAAACTTCAGTATTCAGCAGGATGTACTTTAGATTTAAACTCTCTGGCTGAAACTGAGAAACAAGCACTTGAAGATAAATTAGTTAATATTTTAAAGACATACGAATATAATCCGGTAAGAATTCTTGAATATATAAAATCTCAAGGAACAGAAGTTAAATATTTGAAGAATGCAAAAAAACTTCTCAACCCTGTTGGTGAAAATGAGGGATTTATTTATCCTGCAAAAGGCAGTAAAGCTTTGTATCTATCTCTGGCTATTAATAAAAAAATAAGTTTAAAGACAAATGAAATGTTTGTTTTATCAGAGGGAGAAATTAATAAATACTATTTTATATACCATCTTTATAACTGGTTCGCATTCAAGAACAATATTTCCGGCATGGATTCTGAATCCCAAGAACTTTTAAAAAAATATTTGTTTAGTAATGCTGATACAAAAGAATTACAACTTGCTGAAATTTTTAAGCTCAAAGATGCTATAAAACAAGATAAAGCTTCAATAGAGTTTGTTGTAAAATTGTGCAGAAATTATGATGGCGCAAAACAAGCATTAAATAAAATGAAAAAAGACGGCAGCGCAAAGTTATAATTTTTGTAATGTTTTTCCACCCCTCTGCAATTATTGAAGATTTGTAAAAAAAACAATAACGATACCCTTTACTAATATGTTAATTTATTTTAGTATTTGTGTAAGGAGTGTGTGTTATGAACGTACAAAGAAGACATGGATACTATCCTGCGCGAGTTTGTCGTTGGGCTGCTGATGAATTAAAAAAGTCTTCTTCATATGGTGATAAAATTATTCAACGGCGAGCAAAACAAAATCAATATATAGGAGATTTATACGATGCGTGTCATTAGGATTTCTTCTTTAAATTTTTTAGGTAAAATTATTGATTCACATACGCATGTAGGAACTCATGATGGCGGAAATTATACAAAACAGGATTTAGATATATTTGTAAAATCGGAACTTCCAAATAAAGATACAATAGAAAAAATGTTTGTATCCGACTTAGATGTTTTACACTCAAAGAAGAATGAATATGAGGGAAATAAAGCGATTCTTCAACGATTTAAAGATTCTTCCGAATATGAATTTTTTGCTGCTTGTAATCCGAAAGACGGTGATGTTAAAAATATAAAAAAACTTTTTAAAGAATACCCGAATAAATTTATCGGGCTAAAGTTCCATTCTGATATACAACAATTAGATTTATCAGACAAAAGATATGAACCATATATGGAATTTGCTCAAAAAAATAATATTCCTTGTTTATTCCATAGTCAAGTAAACGTAATGCATAACGGTAAAATAAATCCTAATCAAATGCATATTTCAGATCCTGAAAGCATATATAATTTAGCAAAAAAATATCCAAAAGTTCCGGTTGTACTTGCACATATGGGTGCAGGATTTGATGAATCGCATGATAAAGCAATAGATGTTATAGTTAAATCTATAAAAGATGGTGATGCGAATTTATATGCTGATATTTCTTGGGTTGATATTGATGCCGGTAATAAAGACCATGTAGTTAAGGCAATAAAACGGTTAAAAGGAATTAATGATTCGACTTGGAAATACGGAGACCAATCACATCGTTTGATGTTTGGAACTGATGCACCTCTTGCCAGATTTAAAAACAATAATTCTAAAGAATCAATAAGTAATTATACAAGATTCATTGAAGATATTAAACAAGCAATAAAAACTGACAAAGATTTATCCAAAGATTCTGAAAATATTATAGATGATTTATTCTATAACAATGCAAAAAAATTATATCTTACTTCTTCTAAAAAAAAGTTTATTTGCCTAAGGAGGATGCGGAAAAACCCAAAAATTGACAAATTTTTGAGGTTTTTCAAATCCGACCTTAGGTGTGTGAAAATCCGGCTGGGTGCGGGATAGCACCTAGCCGGATTTGACACCGTTCCCCAGAGCTTGCGGAAAAATTAAAATTTTTCCGCAAGCTCTAAGATAATTTTGTCAATTTTAGTTCCTTTAGCTGTTTTGTCTGCCGGAAGTTTTTATATTAATAAAAAATCTGAAAATAAAAAGGGTAAATGAATAAATCTTTACCCTTTATAAACTATAATATCCAAATTATGTTGTTAATCATTGTCATAATCTTTTTTTGATTCGAAAGGTGCTGCATCTCTATCTTTTCTATCAGGTCGATGGAAGTCACCTCTGTCGCCTTTTATTGCTTTATTAAAATGATGAGAATGATGGTGTTTACAAGGACATTGCATAGCAGGCGGCATTGGAGCCCCAAAGCCGTATCCGAATCCTTGCGGTGGCATCATAGGCTTATGTAATGCAGCAAACAAACATAATGCGGAATACACACCAACAAATGTTCCAAGTGCAATAACTAAAAATTTTCTAAAACCCTTGCTTTGACAAAAACATTTGTGTTCATCTCTTGTTTCTGTCGTAATTTTTACTTCATCTGACATAATTTACTCTCCTTTTTTTGTGTTTAATAAAAGTTCGTAATTTGCTTACGTTAGTAAAACGTAATCTAAAAAAAAATGTTCATTTTTGAAATATAAAATGGGGAAATTCAAAATTAATCATATTAAACGATTCCGCTAAATACTTTGTAAAATAAGTACACAGCAACTATGATTATCAACCATCCGCTAAGTTTTACAAGTTTATCAGTTATATTGGAAAAATTTTTCAGATTTTTAACACCTGACGTAAACAATCCCGCAATAATAAGAATAACCCCTTGGCCTATCGCAAATAAAAATAACATAATTATAGCAGCAAAAAGATTTTTGCCTATTGCTGCAAAAACCATAATACCTGCTAAAATTGGTGTAGAACATGGAGTTCCTGCAAGAGCAAATGCAATACCCAATAGCAGCGGATATAAAAATAATGAATTTGTTTTACTTTGAGGCATTGATTTAATTATTACCGGAATCTCAAAATCAAGTAAACCAATTATTTTAAGACCAATAATAAGTAACAGCGATGCCATAACAAGAGTGAAATATCCTCCAAAAACTGAAGCAAAAACACTTCCCGTGATGGCACACAGTACCCCTATTATTGTAAATACAACAGCAGTTCCTAGTATAAAACTGCTCAGCTGAAAAAAAGTTCTTATAGGTGTTTCTTTAGAACATCCCCCCACGTATCCGATTATTAACGGAAGCATAGCCAGTGAACACGGAGAAATCGATGCAATAATTCCGCCAATAAAAGCTGTCCCAAACATCAATATAAGATTAAAAAATCCTATACCACTTCCTGTGTTTATTAAATTTACCACGTTCAGTTCACTTAACATTGAAAATCCTTTTATTAATTTTCTATCAATTCAACTAAATAGTTATCTAAAATCTTAGGCTGCATCGTTCCTTCTATGCGTCTTAATACTTTGCCGTCTTGATTTTTAAATATAGTAGTTGGTACAAGCTTTACGTTATACTCTTTAATAAGTGCTTGTACATTTTTGTCTCTTTTAGTGACATCAACTTTACGTATTGTAACTTTATCAGAATATTTAGGACAAATCTCATTTATAACTTTTTCTAGTTCTTGGCATTCGTAACACATTGGCGAAGCAAATTTTATTACTTCATCACCTGTCGATGCAATGGCAGGTAGAGGCGCAAGTTCATCCCTTGTTAAACCAAAATACAATGCTAGCGGTACTAAAAAAATAACAAGAATCCAAAAAATATTTTTCTTCATATAGCTCCTTTCCAGAGAAGAATGTTAGGATAAATTGAGTTTATTTTTCTTATAAGTTAATTAATTTACCTTATATTTACCTTATATTTACCTTATATTTACCCCCCCCCCCTCTTATACTTTACCATAGAATAAACTTTAATATCAAAATGTTAAATAGGTAAATTGGATAATATTAATCTAAGTATTTAAATTTATAACATTGCCTAGATTAATATTTTTCGTTTTTTTAATTGGTGTTACATCCAAGAATTCTTTTTGTTTTTTAAGAGCATTTTTTATTCCTTCTCGACCTATACTCATATCCTCAGTATAATTATCACCACCATCAAACCAAAAACCTAATTTTGAATAAACTGATATTGGATTAAAAGGAGTGTATTTTAATGCCAATAAATCTATCCCATTATTATTTGTGTCTAAAACAGTTTGAAATAAATAATTAAGCAGAATCTGACCTGCACATTTAACTCGTTTCCCGACCTCAATAGGAAATGTTACTATATAATCCAAATAATAACTATCAAAACTACTTTTAGAAAAATTTATAATTCCGCAAGGTTTATTGTCACAAGTTTCAAGAAGTGATTCTCTTTTAGAAAAATTAGCATGTAGTATAGATTCTTCAATTATTCCTCCCCAACACATATATTCATCTTCATTAAGATTTGGCATTAATTTTTTTAAATCAATAGAATTACGTAATTGATATAAAAAGGTATCATCTTGCTTATTAATTTTATAAAGTCTATAACAGGAGTTTATACCTTTTACTTTCACATCAGCAATTGGTACACCTTTAAAATTAATATTATCTTTTAATGCTAACATACAAATCCTTTTATTAAATATAAAAACAAGAGAAAAAAATTTTTGCTATCAATAAATGCAATAATAAATAATGACCAAAATTTGTAGAGTGAATACAACGAATTTAAAAAAGTAACACTATTTAACTTTTCCATAAGTTTTTGCAAATCATTATTACATGGTACAATGGAACTATGACAAAGATTAGACAGCTTTATTTTTTTGACAAGAAATATGCAACAGAAATGATATCTTTTTTAAACAACGATGATTCTTTTGTTAATAATGTTGTGTTCAATCCTTTTGTGCCGCTTCATCATCTTTTGCCACTAAGGTTCAAATTTTTTCCGGAATCTTATGTATTAAAAGAACAAAAAGAAATGAAAGGATTAATTACAGTTGTACCAACTAAATCTCCGCTAAAACAAATAGAAATTCATAAATTATTATTTGAAGAAAATTGCTACAATGATGCCGGTGAATTAATACAATATGTTGTTTCAAAATATAAAGCTATGGGAACCACTTCTGTTTTAGTTAAAATTGATGATTATCTTACTGACTTAATCAGAACTTTCGTTTCCAAATGCGGTTTTAGTCAAATCTCATACGAAAAACTTTGGAATTCTTCAATCAAAGATAATTTGTCATTACAAGATTTAACAGAAAAGTTTAATCACAGAAGATTTCGTTCTTTTAGAAATTCTGATTCTCCCATGGCTTCAAGCATATATGACGATGAATTATTACCGCATATAAGACCACTTTTAAGCAAAGAACCTAATGAATTTAAGGATTCTATACTTAAAGGTTTAAATTTTTACACTGACTATAAATATGTATACCGCGATGAAAAAACAAATAGAATATATGCATTTTTATTCTTAAGGACATCGGATAACATTAACTATATTTTGGACATAATACACTCATCCTGGGATGAAATAAATCTTGAAGAAATAATATATTATGCCCTTGCACAGATAAAAAAAAGAACGTGTCAAGCAAAATTATTTATAAAAACGAAAAAATATACACAACAACATGAACAATATGAAAAAGAGTTAATAAATATGGGATTTGAATGTGTTCAAAATAAAGCTGTACTTACAAATTCTTCTGCAAAAGTAATTAAATCAGAAAGCATGGTTAAAAAATACACGGTATTAGGTCAATTTTATAGCGGTTTAAGTGTTACTAATAAAGTAAGCTGATTTTTTAAGTTTTTATTGGGCTTTACTTACTTTTAAATATTGCAAAAAATTTTTTGAACAATTTTTTGTGAAATTCGTTATAATAGTAAGTGAGGTAAATATGAATAATAAATGTTCAAAATACGAAGAATTATTTATCGCCTCCTCAAACAATGAGGAGTTAGAAAAACACATTCAAGAATGTGAAGATTGCAGACAAGAATATGAGTCGCAGAAAAAAGTCTCTTCACTGTTGGATGAAGTAAAAATGTACTACTATGCAAAACGAAAGAATCGCACTCAACGTTTAAGAGCAGCTTGTGCCGTAATGTTTTTGATATTTTCACTTATATCTGTCACCGGCTGGGCTTTAAATGATGAAGATTTAATGGATACACTTAAGTACGGAGATACTTTATCAGCAGAAGATTTGGGTTTTCCTGTTGATTCGTACGGATTACTAATGGTAGATGAATGAATTTTAACGAACTAATAAAAACAAATAAACAAAATATAAAAAGTATTATTCGAATGATAACCAAACAAGATAACGAAGATATAGAACAAGAAGTCTATATCAAGTTATGGAAAAATTCAGATAAGTATGAAGAACGTGGTTCTCAGAAAAGCTGGATAAATACAGTTGCAAAAAATGCTTCAAAAGACTATTTGAAGTCTGCGGCATTTAAAAATGAACAGAGTTGTACTGCAGATGATGATGTTCTTGTTAATATTCGCGACAGAAAAAAAAGTCCGGAAGATAGCATTTTAACGACAGAAAGGCAAAAGGTAATTATTGATGCTGTTGAAAATTTGAAACCTAAATTCAAAGAAGTAATTCTAATGTGTGAAATCTACGGTTATACATATGAAGAAGCATCAAAAAAACTTAATTGCCCAATTGGAACAATAAAATCAAGAATCTTTAATGCAAAAAAAGAGCTATCGATTGTTCTAAAAGACTTGATGTAAAAAAAGAAAGGCAGAAAATATGAAAAAACTATTAATTTTAACATGTGCAATCACTGTTTTGTCAACAGCAGCATTTGCATCAGACAAAACAAATGATTTAAAAGCGGGTGTAGAAAAGAAACAACCACCGCAAATTGAAAAAAAAGCTCCTGATTTTGAACAGATTAAAAAGATTAAACGTTCTCATGACGCAGCATTTGAACAAAAACTTGGATTAACAGAAGTTCAAAAATTAAAAGCAAGAGAACTCAGAAAAGCCGGTCATGCAAAAATGGAACCTGTTATTAAAGATATAAAAGCAAAAAAACAAGAAGCAGAAATGGTTAGAAATTCTAAACTAACTTTAGAAGCTCAAGAAGAAAAATTAACAGCTATTGATAAAGAACTTGCTGCATTACGTAAACAAATGCAAGAAATAAGAAAACAAAATATGAAAGAATTTGAATCAATTCTGACAAAAGATCAGAAAAAAATTCTTAAAAACATGAAAAAAGAGGGAAGAAAGAATTTTAAAGAACACCGTAAAGAGCTTCCTCCTCCGCCGGCATTTAAGAAAGAAGCAAAATAAAAAATAAAAATATATAAAAACAAGAGAAAATCATTAATTTATTTTTTTCTCTTGTTTTTATTTGAGCTTGCGGAAAAATTAAAATTTTTCTCGCAATCTCCATAGAACGGTTTCAACTCAGGTTGTGTGCGTCTTGGATTATTCGGGGTG
>CAJOOM010000130.1 GCA_905236775.1 Candidatus Gastranaerophilales bacterium | reverse complement strand
CGCAAGATTTTAACCTTGCTCAATTTTTTTGTTCTCATGTTTATACTTACTTAGTTCCATATTTTTCAAAATTTCTAACACATTTTTTCTAAATTGTTACAAAAATTTACAAAAATAACTCAAAAATCAGTGATAGATTGATTTTTAAAAAATATTTTAACTAATCAATTCATATGTCCGACATATTTAATTCACCAATTAATATTTTCCGCACATTCGATAGTAAATTTAATTTTTTTGTTTTAAAATGAAATTGTACACTGGTTGACTTGGACGTAAGATGAAATATTCAGAATATTCGGTAGTAGTAATTGGAAGTGGTGCTGCAGGATTATATGCGGCTCTTAAAATATCTCAGCAGATTAATTTGCCCGAGAGTTTACTTTTGATAACAAAAGCGTCGCTCGGCGAAAGCAATTCAAAATATGCACAAGGCGGAATTGTCGGAGTTGTCCACCAAAACCCTGATGACAATGTGTCAATGCATGTAAATGATACTTTAAAAGCCGGTGCCGGATTAAGTCAAAAAGCAACAACCGAATACATATCTGCTGTATCAGATGAAGTTCTCAATGACTTAATCTCTAATGGTGTTAACTTTGATCGTGATTCAAATGGAAATTTAACATTTACACTTGAAGCGGCTCACAGCATGAAAAGAATTCTACACTCCGGTGGTGACGCAACTGGAAAGGGAATTACGGATGCACTTGTAAAAGCGGTAAAAAACAATAAAAATATTCAAGTAGTAGAGAATTCAATGGCAGTAGAACTTTTAATCAATTCAGATAAAGTTTGTAAAGGAGCTATTATTTATAATGAGATTACCGGAGAACATGAAGTTGTTTATACTTCAGCGTTAGTGCTTGCAACCGGTGGAGTAGGGCAAGTTTATAAATATACTACTAACCCAAACGGTGCAACCGGTGATGGTATTGCCCTTGCTTATGAAGCAGGAGCTGTTATTCAGGATATGGAATTCATTCAATTTCACCCTACGGCTCTTGCAATTAGTCCTGACAGCAAAAATCGATTTTTAATATCTGAAGCTGTTCGCGGAGAAGGGGCGAAACTTGTTAATAAAAAAGGTGAAGAGTTCATGTCAAAATATAGTGATAAACGTGAGCTTGCACCAAGAGACGTTGTAACCAGAGCAATCTATTCCGAAATGAATTTAGAACATGCACCAAATGTTTTCTTAAATGCAGCATTTTTGAATCCGTTAAAACTTTTAAAACGTTTTCCTACGATATCTTCTCGGTGTAAAGAAAATGGAATTGATATTACACAAAAACCTATTCCAGTAGCCCCTGCGGCGCATTACACAATGGGAGGAATTAAAGCCGGAGTTGATGGAACTACGTCTATTAGGGGGTTGTATGCAATAGGAGAAACTGCCTCAACAGGCTTGCATGGTGCAAACAGGCTTGCAAGTAATTCTTTATTAGAATGTGTTGTTTGCGCATATGAACTTGCTGATTATCTTTCATTTGCAAATCTTGAAATTCCAAAAAAAATAGATACAGGTATAAAAAAGATGATAGATGTGTATTCCAGAACTGTTAAAGGCAAGGAATATGATTATGAATCTCTTAAGTCAAAACTAAAAGATATAATGTGGAATAATGTTGGTATAATAAGAACCGAAGAATCTTTACAAAAAGCTAAAAAAGAAGTAGAAAAACTTAAAAATGATTTTAAACGTCAAAGAAAATGCTTGAATCAAGGCGAATACGAATATAGAAACATGCTAACAGTTTCATCTCTAATTATTCAAGGTGCAATTGAAAGAAAAGAATCTCGCGGTGCACATTGCAGAAGCGATTACAAGCAAACCAACGCAATCGCAAAACACTCTGAATTGATAAAAACACACTAAAAAACATAAGTAAAATTTTTAAGCAAATAAACCATTCAACATGTGTGCTAAGTTTAAAAATATATCTATTCTGTGTGTTGCAAGGATATTAAATTTTGTGTATAATAAATTTGTAATTAAAGGTATGTTGATATATCATCTTAACAAAAATTTACTTAACATATCTTTACAAAATAGGAGAATAAGTAGCAAGTTTTAACTTGTTGGTGTTTTTATATATATAGAAGAATAAATTATGTGTGTAAGGAGTTATTTATGCGAATTGATGCGATTAATTCTGTGTATGTTACGAATGGGGTAAAAAGTAGAGGTATTTCTAAAACAAAGAGGATAAAAGAGTCACCTACTCCAGAAGATAATCAAACCGGCATGACGGTAATTAGCTTTAAAGGCGGGAATCCCAGACAAATTGGTCATATTATATGTGAAGAGCCTTTATTTGGAATTTCCGGGGGTGGTGTTGGTACAGTTTCACACGATTATGATTTATTGTGTGAGGGTTATGATAAAGTTATAAAATACCTTCCTCTTCATAACCAAGAAGTTACATATAAAAAAGATTTTGACCCTAAAACAGGAGAGTTAAAGGGTACTATTCCGCAAGAAATAAAAATGCGATATATTCCGCAAAATCTTCCTCAAGATCACCCATTTAAGGGCATGGAGGGGACACCATATTTTACAATGGAAAAAATAGATAATTCTACTGATATAGTCAAATTATTGAAAGAAAAACAAAATAAAATATTTTTATTTGATGAAGTAGATTCTTCGAATATGAGCTGGGGAAAAGAGAGCAATATCCCAATAAAAATGTTTAAAGCTAGAAAAACTGGTGCATTACAAGCAGCAATGGATGGTAAAGAAATACCTAAAGAAATTCAGGAGAAACTAGAATTTATTTTTACATTTGCTGATTCTACAGCAAGTATGAAGAAACCATATGAAGATGGCAGCTATTCATCTAAAACCGGAAGCGAACTAGAAAAAATGATTTCTCAAGGATGGGAGGGTAAGCCTTATGCAAGATTAGCAAAGGCTCAAATAGAATTAATGCCTGCGTTAGCAAAAAAATATGGATTAAATCCGTCATATTTATTATGTTCGGACGGACAACCTTTGTATGCCATACATTTTGCTGCACAAAAAGCTGCAGCAGGGGATCCTTTTTGGCAAGAAATTTTATTTGGAGCTGTCGGACATAATTTAAATTCAGGATATACTCAGCCAATGGGAGCGCGTCAAGCAATTGTTAATTTAGGAGCAACACCGGAAGAAATTAATAAACTTATTAATAGTAAAAAATACATAGAAGCTTTGCAGCTAGGAAGAGAAGAAGATTTCTTAAAAGAAACAGTCTTAAAGAACTTTTATGATAAAGAAATTGGGGAATTAAATTCTTATCTTATTCCAATACATTATGCAAAGGAGGGTTATGTTCCTATGATAACAACAGTATCAGAAGGTTATCATGATGAGATTATAACTAATAAGTTAATTTCTCCAATGTGTGACAAATTAAATGAACTAGACAAAATGGGAAGATTTAAAGGTCTTACAAATCCATTAATGGATCCGGTTGTTTCTGGATTTACAGATAAAGGTTTATTTGGAGGGTATAAAAAAGATTCAAAATTAAAATTGGCTAGCGGGGAAGAAGTTACAATAGAAAAATTTAAAATATTTGATAAGAATCAGAAGTACAATTTAAGTCATATACGAGAGATTAAAAGACAAAATAAAATCAATTTGTTGGAACGTTTTAGTTCAAAATATAAAAATGCTCAATTATACGATGATTCAAAAAAGACCTGGGGTGCTGCCGGTACAGGTCAAATGAACATAACAACCGGAAGACCGGATAAAAATATTAAAATATATGGTGAAATATCAGAAGATTATATTAAAAAATTAAAAAACAAAGAAGATATTAAGCTGATAGTAAGCTGGGGTCGTGGTGATTTTCAAAAAGCGATGGATACGGTTATTGACTCCTTTGAAAAATATGCGACAAAAGATCCGAATGCCGTACTTATTTTAGGTGGACCAATGGAAAATGAGGAAGCAATAGCTACAGTAGAAAAATTTAAAATGAAAATGTATAAGCCGGAATTGCAAGGTAGAATGATATTTATGGATGGCTGGGCACCTGGTAAAGAATTTTCTTTAGCTGGTGATGTTGCATTGTTGCCGTCGAGATTTGCGCCTTGTGAATTAACCGACTTAGAGGCAAAGAAATATTGTTGTACACCTATAGTACCAAATGCTCAAGGAATGGCACAAAAGAATTTTGATCCGTCAATAGAAAAAGATAAATCAAAAATGGATGCTTATAAAGGCAAACATAGTTATTTCATTACAGAAGAAGTTGCATTAAAAGCGGCAAATGAAAAGGATAAAAATGCATTTATAAAGCAGAAAGAAGCTATAGTTAAGGAATTGAAAAATAAATACAAAGGTGAAGTAAATGAAGAGATTCCAAAAGAGTTGTTGCAAAAACAGTTAAAAGCTAATGAAAAATATAATAAATTACTTAGACAGTTGAGAGATTCAGTTGTATCAGATGAAATGGCAGAGTGCTTAGAACGCGCATTAATTCAAGACAGAAATACTGATATAGCAGAAAAAATTCTAAAAAATCAAGTTGATGCTGATACAACCTGGTTTGGCAATGCTTGGTTAAGCTCTACCGGTAAATCATCTGGGACATTGTATGATGAATATCACTTTAAAAACAGAAATGGTGGTAAAATCTCGGATAAATCATTAATTAAACTTGATTTTTCGGATTTAGGAGAACAAATAGGTGAAAGTGTAAATAAAAGTGAAAAAGAAAAAGTCTTATTTGGTCAAAGAATTAAGAAGTGGGCACATTCCAGAGGTGGTAAGTGGACTTTAGGTATTGCAGGCGGTGCAGCAGTTATATCAGGTTTGGGATATATAGGCTATAAATCCGGCTGGTTAGATCCTAAATTTGTTGATAAAAAAGACAACGGTCACTTGTCAAGAATAGGATAATAAAATATTTAGGCAAACATTTGCTAATTTATGGTCAATAATTTAATGATTATAGGGCATAAAAAATTGTTCCCTTTTTATTATAATCATATTTCTTATAAACAAAAGCAGCCGGATGAAAATTTCGAGCTGCTTTGTCTCTTCTCTCTCTTCTTATTTAGCCTATACCTTAATGCTATTTTTGCTCAAGCTTGCTTTTAAGCCTTGCGCTAAATCATGACGACCGCTTTTTTCATATATTGCTGTCATAGATTCTAAAAACTTTAAATTATCAATATTAGGATTCCCTTGATTAACAGGTGCTGTATTTACAGGAGTTGTATGTGGTTTTTTTGTGGGTTGAGTAACAGGAGTAGCTATCGTTGCTACATTTTGTTGTAAAGATTGTTTTTGATACATTGAATTTTGTGTCATTTGATTTCTTAATAGAGGACTTACATATTGATGTAATTTAGGATTATGGATTTGAACAGGTTCTTGTTCGTATGGATTTTGATTTTCTTTTTTATAAGCATTCAAACCATAATTAACTGTGGTGAAGGGTTTTCCAGTATTTGTGTAATTGTTTTGAATAGGAGAAATATTTTTGTACATATCAATTTCTCTCTCATTCAAATTTTGACTTAAACCTATTTTTCTATCCGGTTCTTTGCGTCTAAACAATCTTATTACAGCAAATCCTATAAGTCCTAAAAGTCCGTATGAAAACAAATTGTGTAGTGTATCTTTAGCTCCGTCTACGGAATCTTCAAGTTCTGGAGCATAAGCAGAGGCTTTTGATGTTAATTTATTAAATAATTCAGATGTCTTTCCTTGAGTTGTTTCTTCTCTATATATTGGAGCATATGTATCGATTGGGCTGTTTAATTTTATTTGTGGTTTAGTTTCTTCTGTTTTTGCCGGAATGACAGGTGCTATAGCATCAAAAGAGATGCTTGCACTTTGAGCATTATCTGCTTGGAAAAATATGCTTACACCGCTGTTTGTATTTTCTACCATTACAGTATCAACATTTGAAACATTATTATAAATTGTATTCAAAGTTTTGGACGCTCTAATACCTTTCATATTTAATGTTATTTTGTTTTCAGCTTGAATAGTTTTTTTAACGTCTACAGACTTATCTGCTGTTAAAACAATATTATATGTGTCCTTAACAGGAACGATTTCAATTGATTGCAAAACATTTTCTTCTGCACAAACAGTAAGCATAGAAAATATTAACCCCAAAACTAACAATACTTTTTTCATAATTATATACTCTCTCCCTATGCTTAGTGTACAAGATGAGCATGCCCATGCCATCAACCACAAGATTAAAATTTGTTATTTGTGCATAGTCCATATGGTCTATGTAAATGTTTTTTCGTCTTATAGAGCTTGCGGAAAAATTAAAATTTTTCTCGCAATCTCCATAGAACGGTTTCAACTCAGGTTGTGTGCGTCTTGGATTATTCGGGGTG
>CAJOOM010000129.1 GCA_905236775.1 Candidatus Gastranaerophilales bacterium | reverse complement strand
TAATGAACTTGAAAAGAAATATATGGAAGATTATGAATATCAAAAAGAATATTTAAATCTTTCACTGGAAGAATATATTACAGACGGTGATTTCAATAAGTTTTATAAATCATTAGAAAAAGTAATTAAATCAAGGGAAAGTATTTCATCATTTGCAAAAAAAGTTAATATTGACCGCTCAAATCTTTATACTTTGTTTAATGGTGAAAAAGTTCCAAGGTTAGATACTATTGCAAAAATTTTAAAAGAATTAGGTTATACAATTAAAGTTGCATAAAGATTCATGGGTTCGGATTCCACAAGGTAAAAATGTGTGTTCTTTCTTCTCAAATCGACTGTTATTTTACACATGATTTAGTAAAAAAGCCTATTGTGTCGGTACCTTTTAACAGGACATTTGGTCGGAAGGGGTAAATATTTTAGGTTTGTAAAATCGCTAATTTTAGTAAATTCTAGCGATTTTGTCAGGTCTGAAGTTACTTGACTCAAAATGTCCTATATGTCCGATTTCGGTAACAAAAATGTCTGCAAAAAGACTTTTAAATGTCAAAATTTACCCTAAAATATAGACAAAATCTAAATAACAACAAAGAATAAAAATAGGTAATTTGAAAAATGTAGGGTGGAAAATGTTGTCAATGTGTAATTTGGGAAATAATTTTCCGCACATTTCCACCATTAAATTTTTGGTGGTAATGTATATAGAATCATCATAACATTCAATGTTTATCGCATTTCCCACCCTTGTTTTTTCATATCTATTATCATTGAATGTAACTATAATATTTGCTATAATAAAAATAACAAAGGAGTTAATTATGGATATATCTTTATCGCCAGATAACGAAAAATTTTTGCAAAGCCAAATTGCTGCAGGGATTTATAATTCAATAAATGAAGCTATAAATGCAACATTAAGTATTGCTATATCACAAGTTGAAATATCTCCTGAAGACATAACAAATTTAAGAAACGATATTGCAAAGGGAATGGATGATATTAAAAACGGCAGAACACATGATTGCATTGAATTTATGGATGGATTGATTGCAAAATATGACTAATCGCAGAATTATAATAACCTAAGAAGCGGAAAATGATATTAGCAGTATTGAAGAATATATTGCTCAAGATAATGTAAATGCGGCAAAAAAGTTTGTCATAAATTAAAGAAATCTTTTATTAATTTATCACTTTATCCTCGTCTTGGTAAAAATCGTCCTGAATTTTCTGGGGATAATAAAATTTTGTTTTTACCTGTTATGACAAATTATTTAATTGTTTATACGATTATAGAAAATGACTTACATATAGTCAGAGTTCTTACTAAATATCAAAATATTTGTGCAATTTTATAATTATCAAACTGTGTGTTCTTTTTTCTCAAACCGACTGCGGTTTTACAATTTGATTGTTTTCAAGAAAGCCACAGCCGTTGCATGATGTTAGTAGGTTGAATTTCATTTTATACTTTACATCTTAATATTCAAGGTACGTTATCGGATTTGAAGTGCCTAAAGTAGGATTGAAAACATCCGGTAGTGTTTTATAAAAGTTATTACTTTCACACTCACTGTAATTTAGTAACTTATACAAATAGACAATAATATTGTGATGTTGTAGAATGAATCAATAAGCAAAAAAGGAGAGAAATGTTAAACGACATATTTAATATATTATTACCGCATTTTGGGCTTGGGATATTCATTATAATACTTTTAGTTTTAAGCATGATATTATCTCCAAGATTTTATAAATATGCGAGATTGGTATCTATTATTGGTATATCTTTTTCAATAGTTTTAATGTCTACTGTCCAGACAGAACCGCAATATTTTGGATTCCATAATTCAATTATGGCAGATAGTTATACTTTGCTATTTGATTTTATGATTCTCTTGTGCGGATTTTTCGTTGCACTGTTATCTAAAAATTTGATTAAACGAACAAAAAGACATGCATATACATTTCATGCAATACTTTTAGCGGCTTTATTGGGTGCTATTAATATAGTTTCAGCAAATGATTTTATAACTTTACTTGTATCTACGGAACTTTTGGGCTTTTCAACATATTTTTTAATATCAATATCAAAAGGATACCACTCAAAAGAGGCTGCTTTTAAGTATTTGATTACATCTGCTGTATCTACAGGAATTTTTTTATTTGGAGTTTCTTATTTATACGGAATATGTGGAAGTTTAAATTTTTCTCAAATATATGAATACATAACTGAAAATGAAACCTCTTTAATATATTCTGTTTCCGCAATTATGATTATATTAGGTTTGGCATCCAAATTGGCAGTATTTCCTTTTGCAAATTGGGTTATTGATGTTTATAAAAACACGGAAACATCTGTTCTTGCATTTTTATCTACAGTACCTAAGCTTGCAATGTTTGGAATAATATGCAGACTTATGGTTTTTCCTCTGAGTAACAGTTTTGAGCTTGCATTTGGAATATCTGCTTTGTCACTAATAACTGCACTATGGGCAAATACTTATGCAATAAGAGAAAATAATGTTAAAGCTATTCTTGCTTGTTCGACGTCAGCAAATGCTTCATATGCCCTTTTAACTGCTAGTTTAGTTTCTGTTTATAATCTTTCTACCGTTATTTTTTATTTAATTAGTTATGTAATAATAAATGTAGGAATCTTTGCATACTTAAATATTTATGGAGATAAAAATTCTTTTGAACTTAGCGCATTTAAGGGTATTTACCATAAAAATCATATTCTTACTATTTTATACACAATTTTAATTATAGCTCTTGCAGGAATTCCGATTACGTCCGGTTTTATAGCAAAAATTTATTTGTTTAGTGCTATAGCGAATTCTGGATTAATATTTGTTCCTTTTTTGCTCGGATTACTGTTACTTACGGTTATAGCTTTATTTTATTATCTAAAAATAATTCTTCCGCTTTTTGAAGAATGCGATAAAAATTCAGAAATAAAATTATTAATGCCAAAATTTTCACAAAAATTTGTACTGATAACATCAGCAATTATAACCGTTCTAATTGGTATTTATCCGGAATTACTTATACAACTTTGCAGATTTATTGCGTATAATATATAAATTTTTAATTTTATGCTTCAATTAAATTTGTTCTGGATTCTAAAACTTCAATACGCTTACTATCCGCAGAAGATATTGAACCATAATAATTTTGTTTATTCTTAATCCAAAGTATCTCAAAGTCAATTGCTTTTTTAATTCCATTCTTTGCATTGGAATTATGTAAAGTTTTTTGCGCATCAAATATAACTTTTCTTGTTTCAAAATGCGTAAATGTATCTTCTGGTAACTGCTTAAAAAATGGCAATGATAAAGCTGAAACTCCACCTCCAATAACTAGTTCTTTATTGTATTTTTTTGTAATTGCTGCCAGTTTTTGAGCAAAATCGAGTATTATTACGTTATTTATCTCATTAGTTAACATTCCTAAAGAGCCTGCCATATCCGTTCTTCCGAATACTATTCCGGATAAATCTTGTGCAATATCTGATGCCAATATATCTTCTGCATATTGAAAACCGTATTTAGTTTCGATATTAATTAGAAACCTCATTGATTTTCTTTCTTCTTCAGAAAATATCATTTTTAAGGCATTTAGATATTTTTTTGCAGCATATGGTGATTCTATCATAGGTGCAACTATTGACGTAGCTCCTAGAGCTTTTGCATCATAAATATCTTTAACTGCTTCACACCCGCCAACTTTTATTGTTAAATCTAAGCCTGTATGTGCAGCAATTTCTTTCAATCTGACTACTTCGTCAAATCTTGTACACTCTGCCTCAAATTCTGCCTTTATTCCGGATACATAATAATTATCCTTTAAATCTTTCAGAATATCGACCATTTTAAGTTCCAGTGTATTCATCTAAGGCTCCTTGATTTCATATAATTATATACCTTAATTTTTAATAATACAATTTAAGCTTATTTAGTATTTTATCTTATATGAATTAGAAAACCAGTAAAAATAATTTTTGCCAATTTAGTTTTTGGAAATTTGCCACTTCTAAAAGCTGTATGTGCAAGAAAGACTTTTTTCGCAATTTTATCAAATTTTAGCCAAGACTTAAGTACCTGCTACTTAAAATGTAGGAACAATTTTTGTTATACTTTTTGTTTAATACAAAATGGTATTATTGCTCTAGTCCAGCAGAGCCTCTAAAATTGCAGCATTTTTCGCTGCTATAGCACTTGTTCTTGATTTATTTTTGTACATATAGCTTCTTAATGCCTCTCTAATGAGTTCCGAGCGAGTGCGATTTTCGCCTTCAGCAACTTTGTCTATTCTACTCAAGAATTCTTCCGGCATGGAAATTAAAACTCTAGCCATTTATTTTCTCCTTTTATTTTATTGTAAATCCGATACCCTAAATATATAAAGTATTTATGAATTTAGAAATTGCCTTTTATAAATTAAATATTAAGATTTGTTAATTTTTCGTATTTATCGATTATTCTTTATAAAATACGGTTGAAAAATAAAAAAAATAAGTAATAATATAAATAGCAGTTAACAATACTGCATTTGTGTTCATTTAAAGAATGGAAA
Source organism: Candidatus Gastranaerophilales bacterium (assembly GCA_905236775.1). Lineage (GTDB taxonomy): Bacteria > Cyanobacteriota > Vampirovibrionia > Gastranaerophilales > Gastranaerophilaceae > CAG-196. The sequence goes on along the minus strand of CAJOOM010000129.1, from coordinate 4,172 downwards.
GCCCCGAAGAGGGGCTTTATTTTTTCAAAACAAAAATGATTGCCATTAAGCTTAGAAAGACAACCATTTTGTTTTGTGTAGTGTGTAATAAAAGTATTTAAGTTATGATTAATTATTAATAGTTTGAAGCGATATTATTGCTGCTCTAGAGACATTCGGATTAGGGTCATTTTTTGCCAATTCAAGAATAGCAGATAATTCTTCCTTATATTCAGGTCTTTGAATTTGTCTAAGAGCATCTATTGCTGCAAGTTTAACACTCGGATCCGGATCTCTTCTCAAAGCATTAACTATAGCGGAAACTCCAGGAGCATCAGTTATCGGAACGATATTTCCTTCTTTTGATTCATAATCTTCTATAAATAATTCAGCCAACACTCCTAACGCGGTTATTGCATATTCTTTATTTCTTTCAGTCAATTCCATCGGAGATAAATTAGTCGCTAAAGCAATTTCTTCATCGGATAATTTATATGGAAGATTGTTAATTGCATTTCTGTCTTTTTCCACAGCTAATATATTTCTAATTAGTTTTTTCCTTACATCTACCTGTTGTTTTGTAGGTGGTGCAAGTTTTGTAGCATCTTCTTCTGTTATTTTAATTAATTCAGTAAAGACATCACTTACTAAATAGTTTTTTGCTTTTTCTTTGTCCATAATAGAAGTTCTTACAATTTCTTCTATTTGCTGAGCTTGAATATCTTTATTACTGCTTGAAAGATTATCAGTAATATTCTCTATATCAACTTTGGGAAGAATATTTTCTGAAGGGATTATTTCCGGTCTTTTTATACCACTCTCATCACCCCTAAACGATAATTTTGAACTTACTTCTTCTGTCTTTTCATCATCCGCAGGATTTTCAACATATGACTTGTCTGTTTCTAAAGTTACATAGTTTGGAGCAGGTAATTCTGCCGATGCTGTATTTTTAATTTCTTCTCCGTTTACATTATATGTTAAGAGCGATTCAAGTTTTTCTTTTGATACATTCTTTTGTTCAGATTTATTATTTTCCGGATTAACATCAGATGCACTACTATCATCTACCGGAATTTCCTCAAAATCATTACAATCTTCTATTTGTTCGTTTTTTTGTTTTGGATTAAGATTCAACATATCGTAAGTTACGATATTTTCTGATTTCGAATAATCATAGATTTTCTTTGCCTGAGTGTTAACACTTGGATTATCAATATCAATTCTTACTGCATTATAAATACCATTATCATTGTTTTTCTCATTCGGATTTGTTGTCTTTCCGGCATTAACTTCCGGTTTCCTTATGCTTATATTTACACCATTGTATACCGGATTACTTAAATCAACTGATTCTATCATATACACATTCCTTTCAGTTACACTACCCATTCATATTAACGCATGTAAATATTAGAAATTGCTTAAAATTAAAAATATTTTTACATTTATTTACAAACGGAGTGTGCATAATAATTCGCAAAAGAATCAGAATTAAAGAGATTATCTTAGAGGATGCGGAAAAACCCAAAAATTGACAAATTTTTGAGGTTTTTCAAATCCGATCTTAGGTGTGTGAAAGTCAGACTGTATACGGGATAGCATACAGTCTGACTTGACACCGTTCCCCAGAGCTTGCAGGAAAAATTTTAATTTTTCCGCAAGCTCCTTATATAAACTACGTTAAAAAATTTCTACACATTTATAGCTCTTAAAAATTCTTTTACAAAACCTTTTAATCCGTTTTTCCAAACCATAGCTGTACCTTTATAATAATCTTCATAATCCGCTATAATATTTCTTGGCAGTTCTTTTCCGGCAGAAAGAGTTTCTGCTATAAATTCCAAATAATCATTTTGTTCTTCTTTATAATCGATATCTTGATATCTCAAAGTTTCATCAGCTTCATAGTGTACAAGTGCGTGATAAGCACACTCTATATTTTTGTCTTGTGAATCGGGAAAAAGTTTTAAAGCTTCTCTTACACATCTTCTTTCTGATAACACAGAATACACAAGTCTGCCTACAAATTTTCTGTTTTTTATATTTTCATCAATTTTATGCTGGTTCAAAATTTTTACCTTCATACGAATATTTAATTTAATACGGATCTATAATCTTTATATCAAAATTTAAATTTTTTGGCCCTAAATCTGCCTCATACTTGAGTTTTTGTCCATCAGATAAATCAATAGAATTAGAGGCACCTTTATTTGTACTTTCTACATAATTTGCAAACCGTCTTTTGGACTGAATCATATTCTTTTTATTTGCCTGTTTGTAGGAACAACCAACAGTACAAATACTTACCAATGAAAAAATTAATAACAATGTTAAAATTTTTTTCATAAAAAAGACCTCAGCTATATATATTATAACAGATTTTTAAAAAATTTTAATCCTATTTAAGTATTTAATTTAAAAAAAATAAAAAAAGCCGGCATTTAATTTTGCCGGCTTTTTTATATAAAATAAATAACTATTCAGCATTAGCCAAAGTATCCATTTCTTCTGCGGAACCATAAGCAGAATGACATCCGCAATCACAATAAATAACTTCACCGGTTGTACCGCTTGAAAGGTCAGAAGCCAAATACAAACCTGCTTTACCGACATCTTCTAAAGCTACATTTCTTTTCATTGGTGAGCGCATTACAGCAGACTTAAGCATTTTTGAGAATCCGCTTATACCCATTGATGCCAAAGTTTTTACCGGTCCTGACGATAAGCAATTTACTCTGATACCTTTAGGACCTAAATCCACAGCCAAAAATCTCATAGCAGATTCTAATGCAGCCTTAGCAACACCCATGACATTGTAACTTGGAACGGATAAGATTGAGCCTAAGTATGTCAGAGCTAATATAGAACTACCCTCATTCATAATAGGTTCAGCATATTTAGCGACCGTTACAAGTGAATATGCACTAACACCCAATGCAATATCCCAAGCTTCTTTCGTTGTATCTATAAATCTACCCATTAAAGCTTCTTTTGGCGCAAACGCAACTGCGTGAACTACAAAATCAATTTTACCGTAAACTCGTTCAACTTCTTTAAACACAGCTGCAACTTCTTCTTCTTTTGTCACATCACAGCTCATAATTATTTTTGCATCCATAGATTCGGCAATTGGTCTTACTCTTTTTTCCATAGCTTCACCGGCATATGAAAATGCTATTTCTGCACCTGCTTCGTGAAGTTGCTTCGCAATACCGTAAGCAATACCGTGAGTGTTTGAAACACCAAATATAATACCTTTTTTACCTTTCATTAAATCCATAAAAATACTCCTCTTATCATTTTTAACATATAAACTTTAACAAAAAAATATGATTTAATCAATAATTTTCAGTACATTTTTACAGCAATGAAATAAAAATCTAATATATATATAATAGAGTAATTTTAAAAAAACATTAGTTAAATATCGTTTTTTAAAATCAAGCTATTGCAGAGTCTGGGGTAAATTGGGGTAATTTGGGGTAAATATGGGGGGGGGTAAATTTTGGGGTAAATTTTGGGGTAAATTTTAAGGCAGGGGATTTTTGGGGGTAAATTATGGGGGTAAATTATGGGGGTAAATTATGAGGGTAAATTATGAGGGTAAATTATGAGGCGAATTGTAAATTTTTGTAACAATTAAAAAAATGTGTTATCTTTTTTGAGAAATATGGAACTAAGAAAGTATACGACTGAAAAACAAAAAATTTGAGCAAGGTTAAAATCTTGAGTAAGGAAGTATGTAGAAATGAAAGCAGCACACGAAGAACAAAAGTTGAATAAATCCGAACACAGGTTTGAGAAATGCCAAGTCTCAAAACCCGCGCCGATTCATGCTTCCACGGGGAGAACAGGCTCTATAAGCCTTTCTTCAAGCACTTTACACGAAATTTCTCAATTGAAAATGGAAAATGGAAAATGGGAAATTGTTTTAAAAAGTTCACTTCCAGCCCAATTTATTTACCACTGGAAAATGGTTTTAAATAAGCCTTGCGCCAAGCCAAACACATTTACCCCTGCAAAAACAAGGACTTGTATGCCTTTTTCCCTTATTCCCTTTTAAAAATTTTGCAAATACACAAAAAAAAACCACTCGGTGTGTGTTTCGAGTGGGTTTGTTTTCTGCATCCTAATGGTCTTTTTTAGTGTTTATTATCTAGGAGTTTATATGATTTTTGGGGTTATTAGTT
>CAJOOM010000128.1 GCA_905236775.1 Candidatus Gastranaerophilales bacterium | reverse complement strand
TTACTAACAGGGCGACATGGCCAAGTGGTAAGGCAGAAGCCTGCAAAGCTTTTATCCCCCAGTTCGAATCTGGGTGTCGCCTTTTTTAGGTAAATTTAGATGTGCCTAAATGCTTACTCATAAGTAAGTGATTAGTGTCAACTAGGTTCTAGCACAAATCGAAATATATGAATAATATAGAATTAAAACGTTTCTGGGAGAAAGTAAAAGAAGAGTTAATATGTAGCTTGCCTGAAAGTGTGCATCCTTGGATTTATTCGCTTGAAGTTTCAGGTTATGATAATGGTGTGCTGACTGTTGTAACCGGTCAAGCAATGGCGAGGGATTGGCTTAAAAAAAATCATGCGGCACAAATGAATTTAATACTAAAAACTATATCTAAAAATGAAAATTCTTATATCAACATAATCTATGATGCATCTGCAGCAAAAAAAATAAAAAAAGAATCTGAGAAAATTCATAAGAAAGAAGTTGAAATTCAGCTTAAAGAAAAAGCTATGGAAAATTTAAGTTATATGCAATCGGCTTCTAATCTTAATTTAAAGTATAAATTTGAGAATTTTGTAGTAGGAAAAAATAATAAATTTGCGCATGATGCGGCAGTAGCAGTTGCTAAAAATCCTGCCGGAAAATATAATCCGTTATTTATATATGGAAATTCGGGGCTCGGAAAAACTCATTTAATGCAAGCTATAGGGCATTATATAATTTTTAATAATCCGAAACTTAAAGTTAAATATGTGAAAACTGACGATTATATAAATGATTTTATCTCGAACATAAGGCATTCTAATAATTATACAGAAAACATGTCTAAATTCTATAAAAAGTATAATAATATTGATGTTATTCTTATTGACGATATTCAATTTATAGAATCAAAAGAGAAATCGATGGAGAGAATGCAGCATACATTTGATACCTTATATAATAAAGGTAAACAAATTGTTATAGCATCTGATAGAGTTCCGCAAAAGATACCAAAACTTACTGAAGCTTTGACTTCAAGATTTCAAATGGGACTGATGATTGAACTTACACCTCCTGATTTTGATATAAGATGTCAAATTGTAAAAAAACTTGCACAAAGCAATGATATAAATATTGATGACAGTGCTGTGGATTATATTTCAATGCATTTTTCTAAAAACGTAAGAGAACTTGAGGGAGCATTTACAAAAGTTTGTGCATATGCTGAACTTAGCAAACAAGTTGTTACATTACAGCTGACAAAAGACGTTTTGAAGTGTAAAGAAAATGAAGACAGTTTGAATTTTGATAAAATTACTGAAGTAACTTCTGCTTATTATGATGTTAATGTAAAAGATATTAAAGGAACCGCAAGAAGCCAAAAGATTGCAATTGCAAGACAATTGTCTATATATTTATGCAGAGAGCTTACAAATCAGAGTTTTGAATGTATTGGAGAATTTTTTTCAAAAAAACATACGACAGCAATGTACGCATATGATCAAATAAAAAATAAAATTAAGACTGAAAAAGAGTTATCTAATGCTGTTAGAGAGATTAAACAAGCTTTAAAAGTTGTTTAAAATAGTTTGGATTATCAGTTATATATTGATATGCAAAAATAAAGTTTGTTCGTGATAAGATATAAGTATAGCCGAAGATAAATGGGGATTTTTATTATGAAAGATTATTGTAATTTAACAAAAGATGAATATTTAAAACTGTACGAACAACCGCTTGAGGAATTGATTAATATATCACACAAGATAACTTTGGATAATTTTGATAATACGGTTGAAGCTTGCAGTATTATAAGCGCAAAAACTGGCGAGTGTTCTGAAAATTGTAAATATTGTGCTCAATCAAAACACAATCACGCAGAAATAGAATGTCACCCGCTTTTGGATGTAGAAACTGTTAAAAAAGCAGCTATAAGTGCAAAGGAAAACGGTGCAACTCGTTTTTGTATAGTAACATCAGGTAGAGTACCAACGGGAAAAGACTTTGAAAAAATATTAGAAATGATAAGAGCGGTAGCTTCAATAGACGGAATTCATTGCTGTGCTTCTCTAGGGCTTTTAAGTGAAGAACAAGTCAAACAAATTAAAGAAGCCGGAGTTGAGAGATTTAATCATAACATTAATACTTCAGAAAATTATCATAAACAAATTTGTACGACTCATACTTTTCAGGACAGAGTAAATACAGTAAAAATGATTACAAAGCACGGAATGGAAGCATGCTGCGGTGTAATTATCGGTATGGGTGAATCAAGAGAAGACAGAGTCGATATGGCGCTTTCTTTAAAAGAACTAAATCCTAAAACGGTTCCTATAAACTTTCTTAATCCGATAAAAGGGACGCCATTAGAAGATTATGAAAGCAAAATTGATGAAGAAGAAATTTTAAAAACAATATGTATTTTTAGAATGATTCTCCCGAAAGCAATGTTGCGATATGCAGGAGGCAGAACCACAAGATTAAGCAAATATAACCAAAAAATAGGTATAATAGCTGGTATAAATTCTTTGCTTGTAGGAAACTATCTTACAACTTGCGGTTCAAAGTCTGATGAAGATAAAAAAATGCTTGGTGAACTTGACCTTGTTATGGCTTAAATATGAATTTTAATAATACAGACAAGCGCTATAATCAATTTAGCGAACATCTAAAGCAGAAATATGGAGCAAAGGTTTATAAAATCACTTTAGATGCAGGATTTTCTTGTCCTAATCGAGACGGAACAATATCATATGACGGTTGCATATTTTGTGATGACGGTGGTAGTTTTTCTCAAGCTCATTCAAGTGAATTATCCATAGAAGAACAAGTTAATATCGGTGCAGAAACTTTAAAAAAAAGATTTAAAGCTCAAAAATTTATGTCATATTTTCAAGCTTTTTCTAATACTTATAAACCTGTAAACGAGCTTGAAAAGATTTATACATCGTCTTTGTGCAGAGATGATATTATAGGAATTTCTATTGGTACCAGACCGGATTGTGTAGATGATAATAAACTAAATTTAATATCATCATATTCAAAAGATTACTACACATGGATTGAATATGGTTTACAATCGGTTCATGATAAGACTTTGAGAAAAATAAACAGAGGTCATGATTATAATTGTTTTCTAAATGCGTATGAAAAAACTAAAATCCGAGGTATAAATGTTTGCTTGCACATTATTCTAAATCTTTTTGAAACTTATGAAGAGATGATGGAAACAGCAAAAATTATATCTAAGCTAGAACCTGATGGAGTAAAGATTCATATGCTTTGCGCTTTAGAGGGAACTAAGCTTGCACAAATGTATAAACAAGGTGAAATATCTTTTATGAGTGAAGATGATTATGTTAAAACAGTTTGTGATTTTTTAGAATACTTGCCACCAAAAACAACAATACACAGACTTGCAGGAAATGGACTAAGAACAGAACTTGTTGCACCGCGCTGGATAGGTAAAAAACTTGATTGCTTAAATAAAATTGATAGAGAATTACTTAAAAGAAATAGCTATCAAGGGATTAAGTTTAATATTTAGACAATATTTTTTGAAAGAAATTCCAATAAATCGTAAACCTTGTACTTACATCTGGAGAACAATTTTAGAGTTATTTTACAAGCTGTACAAGAAGTTAGGACAATTTTAGCGCCGGAATTTTCTATATAATTGTATTTTTCTTTATAAAGTTTCTCGAATAACTTTCGATTTTTAGAATTTGTTAAACTATTAAAACCGCAGCATTTATCAAAATCTTTCATTTCTATATAGTTTAAGTTTGTTGTATTTTCTAATATTTGCTTTACAGTTTCATAATTTTCCATATTACAAGGTTTATGGAATGTTACAGTTTTTGCTTTTTTTAATTCAAATTTTGAAGCTAAATTATTATCTTTTATATAATCAAATACATTTTTTATTATAATAGACTTATGTTCGCCCCATTTTGCATACGAGTTAAGCACTTTTTCGCAAGTAGCACAGTTTGTAATAACCTCATAATTCTCATATTCTTGTAAAATAGAATAAAATTTATTCATATATTCTTCAAAAGTTGCCATATCTCCGTTTATAAAAAACGGATATCCGCAGCAGTTAAAATTTGGAATTATAACTTCAACTCCTAATGAATTTAAAATTTTTACAACTGAAGAACCGGCATTTATTCCTTTATCAGAGCAGCCCGCAAAATAAATAACTTTTTTTTCAAATTTTTTACTTTGCTTTTTAGGTAAAAGGCAGCCAATATTGTTAATTGTATTAAGCATAAATTTTAAGAAGAAAGATTTAAGATGTTCTAATTTATGAGTTTTAAAATATTCTGCTTTAGCAAGTGAAATAATATCAACAACGTCAATTCCGCTAGGACAGAATCTTGAACAAGCACTGCATTTAAGACAGATATCCAGATATTTATTAATTACCTTAGACATTTTTAATTCGCCATTAAGAAAATGCTTGAGCATTATAAATTGTCCTCTTGAAACGGTACAATCATTACCGGTAATTTTGTATATAGGACAAACCGATTGACATAATCCGCATTTTGAACAAGAATGAATATTTTCTTTATAATCCGCTAAGCTCTTCATAAAGACATTGTATTTCAAATATATTCAAAAAAAAAGAGGACAGGGAAACGTAAATTTGCATTTACTCCCTTTTTTCAATAGGTGAGTAGATTTGCTAAACTTCGTGAAGCTTACATTTACCCCCCCATCCTCTTGGAATTAAGAATAGCTGGAAGTATGAAAAAGATTTAATAATTATATTTAACTTAAATTATCCCCAAAAACATATTACATGGTTGGGTAATCTTTAGGTACTATTTTATTAAGAATTGTAACAATTTTTCAAAAATATTAAAGTTTCAAAAAAAATGACGTTATATATAATATAAGTCTATATAAAAAAAGCATTAATTGATAATGGAGTACTTCCGCAAGATGAAATACCAGATCCACCAGTTGACCCGTCAATTGACCCATCGATTGACCCACCGGCAGATGAACCAAAAGATGAGGAAGAAATTCCTGAGGAAGTCAAAGAAGCTGCTAAGAATTTAAGTGCTTTTTTAAGTAGCATCGGCTTAGATAGCGATAATGATTGGGGCGCTAATCTTGCAAAGTTGCTTTACGAAGATAATTCTGTCGAACATCAGGCAGCAGTTTATAAATTATTCAATGGATTCAATATAGATTATGGAATGAATGATTACAGCATCATTGATGAAATTGGAAAATTAATTCAGACGGTAAATACACTTTAAAACCTAACATGACCGCTACAATAAACGGTGACACTACAAATATATGGACAGTTGATGACTTAGAAAAAGCTCTGGAAAAAAATCCGAAAGCTACAATCAAAGATGGCAGCGGGACAGAAATAACATTTTAATTCTTAGCTTTATCAATAAGCCTGTCAGACTTATTCCACATAAAGAGTGAACGAATCTCAGAGCCTATTTTTTCAATTTGGTGCTCTTGAGATTTTGTTCTTAATTCTTTAAAGTGATTTCCTCCTGAGTTCATTTCTGACATGAATTCTCTTGCGTAATTGCCGTTTTGGATTTGTGTTAAGACATCTTTCATTCTTGCTTTGACACTATCATCTATTATCAATTTGCCTCGAGTATAATCTCCGTATTCTGCATTATTTGACACAGAATAGTGCATATCCTCGATTCCTCCTTGATAAATCAAATCGACAATCAGTTTTAATTCATGACAAACTTCAAAATAAGCCATATAAGGTGAATATCCAGCCTCAACCAAGGTTTCAAATGCTTTTTTTATAAGAAAATCACATCCTCCGCACAAAACAGCTTGTTCTCCAAATAAATCAGTCTCTGTTTCTTCTCTAAATGATGTTTCAATAATTCCGGTTCGTCCGGAACCTATTGCTGATGCGTATGAAAGAGCAACTTCTTTTGAATCGCCGGAAAAATCTTTTTCTACAGCAATAAGAGACGGCACGCCTTTTTTAGCAACATACTCACTTCTTACTGTATGCCCCGGAGCCTTAGGCGCAACCATAATTACATTCACATTTTCTTTAGGTTTAATAAATCCGTAATGAATGTTAAACCCGTGAGAAAACATTAAATACTGACCTTCTCTAAGATTTGGCTCAATGCTTTCTGCATATACTTTTGCCTGAACTTCGTCCGGAATAAGAATTTGAACGATATCCGCGTATTTTACCGCATCTTCTATACTCATAACTCTTAAACCATAGTCTTTTGCTTTTTGTGCAGAAGCGCCATTCTCACGCAAGCCAAAAACTACATCACAGCCGGAATCAACGAGATTAAGCCCTTGTCCGTATCCTTGTGAACCAAAACCAATAACTGCAATTTTCTTTGTTTTTATTATGTTTAAATCAATATCTTTATCTAAATAGATTTTTAAATTACTCATATATAAATCTCCTCATTCTAAATTAATTCTACCTCAAATACTGATTTTGATTGCATTATACTATTTTATTGTAAAGATTTGTAAAAATTTTGTTAAAAACATTAAAGTTTTAAAAAAAAATGCCGTTATACATGATGTAAAACAAAATGGAAAGAACAGGAATAGGATTATGAACAATACTAACGTAGATAGCAATTCAAACTCAAATTTACCTTCAGATTTTATACCACATAAAGGAAACTTTTTTAATTTAGACCCCTCAGCAGTTATACCGGATATAAAATTAGATTTAAACTTTAATGGTATTACATCGGAATTGCCTGAAGGTACTACTAAATCATTCTCAACTTAACCGTAAACTCCTCATTATAATGTAATAAATAAAAATCTGTAGGACTATGTTTTGCAGATTTTTTGTTGAAAGAGGATAACATTCCCCAGAGAGCTTGCTGGAAAAAATCAATTTTTCCACAAGTTCTTAATATTGTAACAAAATTAACAAATGCTGAAATATCTCTATAAAAAAATACTTTATATATTTAAGAATAAGATGAGGATTAACCATGTCATCAGAAATATGGAAAATATGCGAAAACAAAAGCGCCGAAGATTATTTCAAAATGTGTAAACAAATTGGCATTTTGAAAAGTGATACGATTGCAGTCAATATTCTTGCAGATGCGTGTCAGGGTATGTTAGATGCATATGATGAAATTATTAATGACCAAAATGAATATGTAATTGAAATTGATGATATTATTACAAAAGCGGAAAATACATTTAATGATATTCAATCAAAAATTGAAAAACTCAAAGAAGAAATAAACGAACTTAGACAAAAAGCAGATGACGGTACTATAACAGAAGAAGAAAGAGAAGAACTTTCCTCTAAGCTTGGAGAGTTAAGGCGATTAGAAGATTTAAGTATTTCAAGCATTAAGCAAGAAAAAAATGAACTCTCATCTAAAAATAATGAGCTTGATTCTGAATGCCGTTCAAAAGCAAAGATTGCAACTGACTACGGTAAAACAGCCGTTGAAAAAGGGAAACCGCTTGCCGAGACAGAAGTGAAAGGCGGTTTCTTTAGAAAGCTTTTCGGTTCTACAGGAAAAAGTAAAAAAGCAGCAGGCGAAAAAGCAGTAAGCGTCGGAACTAATCTTTTAAATAAGGTAAAAGAATCAAGTGGGATTCAAGATGATATTGATAAAAAATTAAACAAATAGGAGTGTCCGCTTTTCTAGCACGACCTTGAGTTTTACATTATTGTTTTAATATATTCTATAATATCGCTGGATTCATACATTTGAATATTCCTGTCTCTATCAGCCAAAAATGGAACTTGACGTTTTCCGCCCATTTGAATTAAAGTATCTTCATTCGCTTTATCTGCAATGTCTACTTTATTATAATTAATATTATGTTCGTCCATAAAAGCCATAACTTTCTTACAATATGGGCAAGTTTCTAATATAAACAAATCTAGCATACTAACCTCCTTTAATATTAGCTTATGTAAATAACAACATAATTAATATAACACGTTTAATTACGTATCAAATTGCCCATTAGAACAAATTGGCTGCCTATGTTTTTATAAACAATTTTGCTATCAGCTTAAATATCTGCTTTAACATGCTAAATGGGGCAAGTAAGGGTGAAAAAATCAATTGCAAAACTACAAGTGTTCTTTCTACATGCTCGTCTCCTGAAAGATTTTTTAGCTGTTCAAGCATGTCATTAAACTCTTCATCTGGCTTTATTGTTAAAAGATAATGCATTCTGCAAAGAGTGTATGTTACACATATAACTATATAACTTATTATAACTTTAACTTCAAACATATTTCTTGCCTTATATTATTTTATAATGTATTAAAGATTCTATCTCCTGCATCACCCATGCCGGGAACTATATAACCTCTTTCATTAAGGTGAGAGTCTACTGCTGATACGATAAGATTTATATCCGGAAATTCTTTAAATAAAGCTTCTATTCCGCAAGGAGCTGATATCATAGAAATACAACATATATTTTCTTGAGGGATTCCCTTGCTTACATATAATCTAACAGCTTCTTTTAAGGAATTACCTGTAGCAAGCATTGGATCCGTTATAAATACATAATATTTATTTGGTTCGTGTACCGGCATGGGAACTTTATTATAGTACCACACCGGTTTTAATGTGCTTTCATCTCTATACATTCCAATATGTCTTATTGTCGCTTGTGGAAGAATGTCTACAGCTTCATCCGTAAATATAAGACCTGCTCTTAAAATTGGAGATATTATTATTGTAATATCATCATTAATAGTTTTTGTTACACATTTAGAAACAGGAGTTTCTATTTCTATATCTTTTTGGGGAAGATTCTTTGTTGCTTCATATAAAAGAATTCTGGTAAGTTTTCTTGCTGCTAACCTTACCCCCTGTGTATCAGTATCTTTATTCCTCATAACACTAAGACTCTGGTTTACAATCGGATTTGATATAATTTTAAAATTAGTTCTTTCTTTTAACATTGTTTAACCTTTCTCCTAAATTATCAACTCTTTGTTGAGATTTATCAATAATCTCATCGGTATAATTTAAAAATTGCTTTACGTCAGTAACTTTCCCTTTTTGTTCAGGGAAATCAATTTCGCTTATTTTTTTACCAAATCTTGAGGAAACAGCAATAATTTTTCCTATGCTCTTAAACATTTCGTTTAAAAGTCCTGCAGCATCATGAAGTCTTTTGGGTGAACTTACTGCAAGCATGGGAACTGAAGAATCTATATACGTTTTTTCGTTCGGTAAATATAATTCTAAAGATTTAGAGCCTGCCATTCCGCTAAACTCAACTGTTGCTACTGTACCTTGCGGAAGTTCAATTGTTTTATTTGTTATAACAAACTTGACTGCAACTTCATCATGTAACGGTTTTATTTTTGTTACATGTCCGACTTCAATTCCCATTGTTCTAACAGGAGAGCCTACAATTAGTCCGTCGACATCCGGCATGTAGATTGCAAACGAATTACCGTTATTTCTGCCATTTACCCTAATAAAGAAAAATACTAATACTATAATTAATATAACAATTAGCCATGCAAGAAGTTCTTCTTTATGATTTATGTAATATGTATTGCTATTTTTCCCTGCCATAAAAAACATTATACACCTTTAATAGCAATAAGAATTGTAAAGAATTGTAAACAATATCTCCCCAAAAGTCAATTTTTTTTTAAATATAAACTTTATATATATAGGATAAAGATAAATTCAGAGGTATAAAATGAGTCCATCATTTAAACTAAACTTTTTTATGAATCCATTCGGAATGGGGTGCTGCATGCCAACACTTCCGTTTTTCGGTGGTATGAGAGGTTTTATGCCGTCTGTATTCAGTAGTTTTGTTATGCCAATGCCAAACTTTGATACCTTAAGTTTTATGAATAATCCGGTATATAGAAATACAAGCTATGACTTTTTGCTTGACCCTAATTTAGCACTTTCTAAAGTACAACAACAATGGGCAGCAGGAGGCGGATGTAATGGCGGTATGTCAATGTTACCGGGATACCAATTCCCTAGTGTACAATGGCCTCAAATGCCTCAAATGCCTCAAATGCAGTGGCCATGGATGCCAAAAACCGAAACGGCTGAAGAAAAGAAAGCAAGAGAAGAAAAAGAGAAGAAAAAGAAAGAACAAGAGGCAAAACCCGAATACAAACAAGCTAAAGCATTAGAAACTTTATTCACAAAGGTTAAAGAAATCTCCGCAAATGAAAATAATGATTTAACTAAAATTACAAAAGAGCAAGAAGATGCTGTTAAAGATGCTATGAAAAAAGAAGATGCAGTTGAAATGTATAACGCAATGAAAGCTGTATTTGAAGATATAGACGCATCTGCAATCAGAAAAGCTGTTTTAGATAATGCAACAATTAGAGAAGAATTACGTAAAGCAGGATACAACTTTAATTTAAATAATAATAAATACGCAATACCTAATAAGGATATTGCAAATAGTACTTTTGAACAAAAAGAATTTAGTCATAAGCTTAAAGATGAAATCGCACAAGGTAAATTTGATAATAATGTTATGCAGCTCACAGGTAATTTAGAGGGGCAAAATAATGGTAAATTCGTATTGAATTTCATAAGCACTTGGAATGATGAGCATCACGGCAACGGAGAAAGAGGTTATTTAAGATTTTTAGCATCTCATTTACCATCAAAAGACGATGCAATACACATGCAGATGTGTGTTAATAATGTAGAAAAGGTGGTATCTGCTATTTGCACAAAAGCAAAGGGCAAAGAATATAATGGCTGTCAAGATATTGAAGCCCTCGCAAAAGAATTAACAAACCTGAAAAATGATTGCTGCAAAGTTACATATAATAGTGAAACCGGTACAAGTAGCTATAATCAATTTAATGCTGGTAAAATTAATGATATTGCAGATAAATTCGATAAATTATACGTATTATTAAGAATGCAAGATGCAGTCAGAATTAATAGTGATATTATGAAAAATGAAAGCTTTAGCTTCTTGAATGCAGTAAAAGCTGATGTTATCAATGATGATATTGTTATAAAAGAAACAATTGAGGATTTAAAAGCAGAGGGATTCTCAGATGGGGAAATTCCTGAAATAAAAACACTTCCTAAACCTCAAAAAACACCTGCTGAAAGAGCAGAAGAAGAACGTAGAATACAAGAGGAAGAACAAACACTGGATACTCCAGAGAAAAAAAGAGATTATCTTGTAAAAAATGGTATAATAGAAAAAGTAAGCGAAGACGAGGATGTCTATAAAATAAAAGATTTGGATGCCAATAGCAATTTAGCAAAATTCTTCATGATAGTTAATAATAAGTTTGTTGAAGTAAAATCCAATGATGAATACGAAATAGAGCAGGTAGAAGAAAATCCGGATGATTCAAAAATTGTATCTGAGATTACTACATACAAAAAAACTGTAGAGCAAATAAATAGATTGATTGATGAAAATGTTATAGAACCTTATAAATATACTGATTCAAATGGTCAGGTGTATATATTTACAAAACTTAAAATTTATAAAGCAACTGGTGATAACCAATTCTTTATAGTAAAAGATAATAAATTATGTTTAATTAAGAATTGCAATAAAATTGTACGCAAGTCAGAGACAACAGTTGATGGCAAAACTGAGGAGTATACCTATGTAATAGGCAATGGGCTAGATAAAAAGGTAATAGACCTTACTGCTGACGATTTGGATACAAACTTTAATGAAGAAAATATACAATCCACAAAAAAAATTGAGCAAGATAAGAAAAAGAAAGAAGAAGCTGACATTGTAATAGTAGAAAATTACACATTTGAGTCATTAAAAGATGCAAAAACAGGGAAAAAACTTAGTGAGCTTTCAAAAGCTATTAAACAAGCAGAAAATCCTAATATAGATATCAAAGATGGTGAATACGATAAAAGGGATTTTATCCAAATAAAAGTTAACGGCTATTTTTATTGTAAAAGTAAAAATAGATACTATAGATATGATGAAAATGAAAATAAACTAAAATATCAGAAAGATGTGCAAAGAATCGATGAATGCGGTTACATGAAATATAAAAATGGTACAATAAAAGAATGTGAAGAAGTAATATCTGATACAATATCGACCGATGAAAATGGGCTTAAGACTGCTATCAATGATTATGGTCAAAAATTTGCAAAAGCTGTAAATGGCAAAAGTTCAAGCGAAGATGACTCTATCGCGTTTAGAGCATTAAATACAATTATAGCTAAGAATAATCCTTTATATACAGTAAACTTTATTAAAGGATATAAAGATTATGATGGATTTTGGTTAACTAGAATCTGTCGACAAATTGTTTCAGAAAATGGATTTGAAGACGGCGACAATGTTGAAACAATTAACTCTAAAAAACGATATATGAAAGAGATTGTTAAATTAATATTGGATGTTATTAGTGAAACTTCGTATAATAATTCTGTTGTTATAGCACAACTTGAAAAAATTGCTTGTGGTGAATATGAATATAAATCCCATAATTTGGATTGTACTATAAATTTTAAGAATTCAGATAACAAAGAAATAAGTATCAAACTGGATGATATTATTGATGATGTAATTGAAGCATATGACGATACAAAAGCTTAAATTAGTTAAATAAGATGTAAGATGGTTACTCAAAAAGACAGCCGGATGAAATAACTCCGGCTTTCCTTTTTAATGAACTAATGCCTCGTTAGGGGAGTCAGATGGGTAGCGGCTTTTTGAAAGTGCAAAATGGAAAAAGGAAAGTTGTTTAAAGTCTGGCGCCAAGCACTCAAGTCCTTGTCTTTCTGAGGCACTGTGTGCCGAAGAATCCAGCTAATACATAACTGTTTTCATTTTGTATTTCTTAAAGATAAAATTGCTAAATAGTTATAAATAAGCTGTCTTAGATTTCTTCCAGTTTATGAATAACTATTGTTATTTGTTAGCTTTTTAAGATTGAATTGCTAAATAGTTATTAATAAGCTGGATTCTTCGGGCTAATCGCCCTCAGAAAGACAAGGATTTGTATGCTTATTTTGGTTTAAGACAATTTATAGCAATAGTTCTGCATTTTAAAACAATATATTTTAGGTTTAGTATGTATCCGTACTTGATAAATCAGTCAGAGCATTTTTTGCCTCTACAAATGTAGGGTCTTGCTCCAGAACTTCCATATAAAGCTCTTTTGCTTTGTCTTTATTATTATTTTCATAAAGAAGTGCTAAGTTATACTTTGCTTGAATCAATTCCGGATCATATTCCACAGCTTTTCTGAATGCGTCCTCCGCATTTTTTATATCACGTTGAGCCGCGTACATAAGTCCAACTCTGTATAAGCCTTCTGCATTCTTTTCATCTACGTTCAATAAATCTGAAAGAGCTTTCTTTTCTTCAAAAAAGTTTCCGAGTTCGTGGTGTGCCGCTGATAGCATTAACAAATACTTACTGATATTTGAATCATCTTTATTATACGAAATAGCCTTATTTATATATTCAACAGTATTATTAAAGTTTTTCTGCTCAAAATTGTATAATGCAATATGATAGAATGCATCTGAACTTATCGGATTGTATTGCAATGCCGAATTCAAGAGTTCAAGTGCTTTCGTATAATTCTGTTCATTTTGCGCTACTTCAGACCATTTTATGTATAGTTCACATATTAGTGAATTTACTATTTTAGCCTCTCTTTGTGTTGCTTTATCTAAGAGAAGTTTATATCTGTCTAAAGCCTTTTGAAAAAATCCATTATTTAAATAAGCATCAGCCAGTTCTATAGTTATCTCAAAACCATTTTGGCTCATCATTGCCAAATCCTCTAGAATTGATATACCTTGTTCAGAATTATTCATTTTTAAATAAAAACCGGCAATTCTGTCTCTAACAGCAAACTTATCCGAGCCTTGAACATCTAAAAGCTTTTCAGCATATGCAATAGCTTTTTCGTAATCTTCTATCTCTTCATATAAATCTACTAAAGTGTCATATATCCATAGCAATGTTTTAGGTTCACTTACAAAGCTTAACATCAATAGCAAAGTCTCTATTGCAAGCGGATAATTTCCAATTTCTATATACAACTCGGTTATTTTTTGATTTGTATCTATATCCCTTGGAAATACAGTCAGACGAGCCTTGTATGCTTCAAATGCTTCAGGGTAATTTTTTACCTGTTTATTTAATTCGGCAATTATTGATTGTAAATCCGCGGCAACCTCTGAAGATTCGGTTAATTCGACTAACTCTTTGTATGCATCTATTGCGCTATGAATTTGTTCTGTTTCTACATATAATTCAGCTAACATTTTTATAATTTCTTTATCTTTTTTATTTCGTTCATAAACAAAATTTAATGCATTAATAGCTTTCCCAAGTGCTTTTTTCTTTATATAGCATCTGCCGATAACGTAATGTGTATCAATATCATTTGGATGTTTTTGTAAAATTAAAACACATTGTTTCATCGCTGAATTGTATTTTTTGTCTTCCAAATATGCTTTTGCCAGATATTTTCTAACTTCTACATGATTAGGAACTCTGTCTAAATATTTTGTAGCAAGAAGTTCAACCAGTGCATATTCTTGTTTATTATATAGTACCTCCACTTGTTCAAGAATATTTTTTGTTGATAGCTGCAAATCGTCGCCTTTATTGTTACCACCGTTGAATAAAAGGATAGAATATAGTGCGTAAATTGCGCCAAATGCAACAAGAAATGCAATTATAATAAAAAACATATTAGAATATGATACCATTAAAACTCTCTCTTTCGTTTTATAACAAATATTATACACTATATATAAATTTTTACAAAGTTTATGACAATGCAAAAGTGAAATTTAATAAAAATATCAACCATTCAAAGGTTTACAATTTAAAAAAAAACATTATAAATATAACTATGAAACGTCTTTTATTGCTATTTTTAACAATATTTGCATGCTGTTATATAAATGTATCAGCAGATGATTTTTTTGATAATTATTCAGGCATTGACCATGCTTGGGATTATCAAAAACCAATTACAAATGATGAATTTGAAAAAGCTATTGATACATTAACTGAAAAACAAAAAAAGAAAGAAGCAAAAGCGAAAAAAAAGAAAATAAAAAAAATATCCGGAGGCGGAACCAGTTTACATAAAGGTTTAGAACCTACAAGTGAAATTATAGAACAGGAAGCTTTAAAGAAAAAAGATAAATTTGAAGGTCAACTTCTTAATATACCTGTAGATTGTATTGTTGATGGTAAAATTCTAGAAAAAGGATTTTATAACGTTTTTGGCGAAAAGAGCGAAAATGGAGAAATTACTCTTTCATTTTATCAAGCGCACGATTTAAAAGGCAAAATAAAGGCATATAATACAAACCAAGACTATAACTCTGAAGAACTTGATTTTGTGAAAATGGAACCGTATAACGACAGCTATATTAAAGTTATGTATGGTTCTCTTGATTTTAATGCATACGGCTATTTGCAATATATTCCTGTTAATTATCCGTAATTTTAAAAACTTTGAAACCTGAATTAGAATTTATTTGCTTTATGCATCGTTTAATTCGTTCTTCTCCAATATCGCAAATAGTTTTATAATTAATCTTATTTATTATTTCCGGCTTTTGCACTAGTATAAATTTCCTATTTCCGTTATCTTGTTCATTTAGTTCTAATACTGCTTGTGCAGTAGTTCCCGAGCCGGAAAAGAAATCCAGCACTATAAAATCATTTAAAAACTTGTCTTTTTTATAATCAAAAATTAGTGACAAAAGATATTTAATTAGTGAGACCGGTTTTGGATATGAAAAAATACATTCTCCTAATAAATCTTCAATATCCTTTTTTCCGGTTTCACTTGTTGTAACCTGTCCATTAAATCTACTGTATGTACAATATTCGTTTTTTTTATTAGTAAATATTATTTGCTTAGGAGCAATTTTTGTGATTTTGGAGTCTGTATATTCTGCTCTTATCGCAAATTTTTTTGTTTTAACCAAAAAACGAGTTCCTTTTTGAAGTTCTTGAATAACTTTAACTTGCGACCAGCGGGATTTGAATCTTAAAGAAAAATCGTTTAAATTTACTCCATTTTTTACTATTACTTGATTTAGCAATTTATAATCATTAGATTCTGTTACATTATACGCACCATCAGGAATTCTGAACGTTACTGTTTTAGCGGGAAAATTAAGAGTTGTCAGGTTATTAGAAGCATTATATAAAGGCGCATCTTCAAGCTTAGTTTTAATTCTTTCTACGAGCAGTTCCTTAAGCTTAGTATCATATAAGTATTTCGCATAACAAAGAATATATTCTGCGTTAGAATACGCATTGAATTTTTGTCGTCCGAAGTGTTGTGTTTTTTCATAAATAAACTTCGTTATAAAATTTTCTTCTCCAAAAATTTCATCACAGATTAATTTTAAGTTATAAACTTCATTATCGTCTATGGATATAAAAATAACCCCGTCATCTGACATTAAATCTTTTGAAAGTATAAGACTTTTGTAAATCATTGAACACCAGTCAGAACGATTATAATTGTCATTATACACAAAGTTTTTTTTCGTATTGTAAGGAGGGTCTATATATATTACACGAATTTTACCGGCATAATTATCTTTTAAAAGTTTTAGAGCATCTACATTATTTCCCTCTATGTAAATATTTTCCGATTCATTAGCCGATATACCTTTTTCTTTACATAAAGTCAAAACTTTTTTACTATGTTCTAATGTTTCTAAAAAAGCTTCTTTCTTGCCTTTCCATATAAACTCAAATGCTTTTGTTTTTGATGATTCTACTTTCATTATAATTTTTTCTTTAGTTGCTTTAATTTATTCAATTGTAAAAGTGCAGTATATGTAGGAAGAATAGTTATACCGCTTTCTGCTATTTTCCCTATGTAATCTACACTTTCATTTATATCTGAAATTACTTTTATTTTATCTGCACTAACTCCTGCATACTTTAGTCTCAGTGCCATGTCATTTGCACGAATGCCGGATACCACAACTTCTTTTTCAATATCACTTAAAATAGAAAAATCTGCATCCCAAAGCCAAGATACATCTCTTCCATCAGCATAATTATCATTTATTATAATTAAAATGTTTGAATTCTTATCAACTGTTTTTAATACTTCATTTGCTCCAATAGGATTCTTGATAAGTTGAATTAATGTCTTTTTATTATTTAAGTATTTAATCTCACTTCTTCCAAATGCTACCTTAAAGCTGTTTAAATTTCGTTGAATTACATTAGTAGGTATTTTAAGCTCTTTACATAATGCAATTGCAGCTAGTGCATTGTAAGCATTAAATAACCCAATAAGCGGTACTCTATATTCTTCCTCGTTAACAAATAACACAGAATAATCTTTATATAAGATTACATCTGCCTTATACTGCGGTTCGGGTCTTTTGTACCCGCATTCGCAATAGTAATGCCCTTGTTGAGCAAAAAACTTCTTTTCATAATTTAATGATTTTCCGCAAGGACAACTAAATGCTTCTTCTATGCTAGTTTTAGACGGTTCAAGACCATCTTTGTATACTACATTTTCTACACCGTAGAAAATATGTCTACTTCCGCCGGTAAAGCTTGCAACCAGAGGGTCATCAGCATTAAGAAGTAGTGTTAAATCAGCTTTTTTATCAATTCCGTTTTGAATAAATTTTTTTGTTGTCGCAAGTTCACCGTATCTGTCTAACTGGTCACGAAATAGGTTTGTTACAACTAGATAATCTGCTTCAAATTTGTCATAAATAACTTCTAAAAATGCTTCATCTGATTCAATAACACTAAAGTCATACCTCTTAAACGGATTTAATTCAACGGATATAGCATTTACTACCCCCTGAATCATGTTTGCGCCCATTGAGTTATTAATAACTGAATTGCCGTTTTCTTTTAGCAAATGTGAAATAAGCCCTGATGTAGTAGTTTTACCATTGGTTCCGGTTACATTAATCTTGGTTTTTATGTATTTATTAGCATAAGATAAAAAATTCGGACAAATTTTAAGAACAATTTTTCCTATAATAGAAGTGCCACCGGATAACTTAGTGATTTTTAATATTGTACTGACTGTTTTTGCAATTATTAGTGATAAATAAAATTTAATTTGCAACTTATTCCTCTTACTTATTCAAAATTTATTCAAATTAGACTATAATAATGTTAGTACAAAAATAGGTGAAACAAAATGCTTATTAATTTCTTAATATCAATAGTGTTCATTGCTGAAATTATAATTACTTTAACAATAATAATAAATTTAGTTAAACTTGATAAAAGAATCATTGAATTTAATGATTTTGTAGAAGATGCTAAGCCTGATATAAAAGATATTATGAAAGAATTGGAAAAGCTCTCAGAACAATTAATAGAACTTGCACCAGTATTTAGGGACAAAATTAAATCAACAGTGACTAACATTATTATGTCTCAATTAAAAAGTTTGCTTGGTGGATTAACATTCTGGATTGTAAAAAAAGAAGTTGAAAAACATGTACAATAGTACTACTTTATTATCTAAAAAAAGCATGATATAATACGTGTTACATGGATATATAAAAATAAAGTGAGGTAATTATATGTGCGATAAAGACAAATCATCAATAGGTTTTGGCATAGGACTTCTTCTTGGAGTGTTAGGTGGAATTGCTGCAGGTGTTCTATATGCACCAAAATCCGGAGAAGAAATGAGAAGCAAAATTAAAGATACTGTTTGTGAGCTTGCAGAAAAACATTCACCTGCCGTAAAAGAAGCAAAAAAACAGGCTCTTGAATCTATAGATTTACTAAAATACAAACTGGAAAAACAATATAAAAAGTTTGGCAACATGCTAAAATCAAAAAAAATGAGAAAAGCAAAAGAACTTGAAAGTGAATCAAATTTTAATTTTGACCACGACTAAAACTAAGAGGATAACTAATGGAAATTGGACAATTATATCAAGGACTATATTTTTTAGCCTATGCGACAGGATTTGTTGTAATACTTGTTGGTATTATGATTTTTAAAGTCTTTTACGATGTGGATAAGCTTACAAAGAATATAAACGGTACACTAGATATTGTTAAAGAAGAACTTGTTCCGACTTTAAAAAATGTAAATAAATCTGTAGAAATTGTAAGCGGAGTTATTATAAAAACAGATGCTGGTATAAATAAGATTAAATCTGTTATAGCAAATTCTCCTCTAAAGATTTTGTCAAAGCTCTCAACAGTTTCTGGAACAGTCGCAAAAGGGTTTTTCGGCGGATTATGTGCCGGGTTAAAAATGTTCGGAAAAAAGAAATAAGACATCAAGGCAATTAAAACTATTTTAAAATAATTTAAACTACAAATGAAAAACAAAAGGAGAAAAATATGTCAGTAGGAAAATTTTTAGCAGGTTTTGCAATTGGAGCAGCTATTGGAGCTGTTACAGGAATTCTTTTAGCACCTAAATCCGGTGAAGAAACAAGAGAACAATTAGGTCAAATGGCATCTGATATCGCAGATAAAACTGAAGCAACTGTTCAAGATATCAAAAAAAGAGCCGATAATTTAATTTCTGATGCTCAAGAAAAAAGCGAACAAATTATGGGTAAACTGCAAGATATGCTTAACAAAGACAGACCTAATGAGGGATAGTAATTGGTTATATAATTGCGAAAACCAAACATTTTATTTGTATATGTTAGAACTACTTGGAATTATTATTTCCAAGTAGTTTTACTTTCGTAAAGTTTTTATTTTATAATACTAAGTATGTTAAAAGATAAAAATATTTTAATTGGAATAACAGGCGGAATTGCTGCTTACAAAGTTTGTTCTCTTATAAGGTTATACAAAAAAGCAGGAGCAAACGTTAGAGTTGTGGTTACTCCTAATGCATTAAATTTTGTAACAAAACTAACTCTGCAAACTTTATCTAATAATGAAGTTTATCTTGAACCGTTTGAAATAAATGAATACAAACCAGAGCATATTTCGTTAACAAATGCTGATATTTTCGTAATTGCACCTGCTACTGCCAATACTATCGGGAAAATTGCTAATGGAATTTGTGATAATCTTTTAACAACGACAGCTTGTGCTTTTAAGAATCCAATTCTTATAGTCCCTGCTATGAATAACAATATGTGGGAAAATAAATTTGTTCAAGAAAATATTAAAAAATTAAAAACAGCAGGATATAATATTTTAAATCCTTCTGAAGGCTTTCTTGCTTGTGGGACAAGCGGGGCGGGAAGGATGAGAGAACCTGAGGAAATTTTTGACGAAACTATAAAAATTTTAAACAGTGCTGAGTTTTTACCTAAAAAGTTAGCAGGCAAAAAAATATTGATTACTGCAGGTGGTACAAGAGAAAAAATAGATCCTGTAAGATATATTACAAATAATTCCTCCGGAAAGATGGGGATTGCGCTTGCAAATAATGCTGCAAAAATGGGGGCAGAAGTAATTCTTATATCAACATTCAAAGTTGATGGAAATTTTAAAAATATTGTAGCTGAAACAGCACAAGAAATGGAAAAAACTGTTAAAGAAAATCTATCAGAGCAAGATTGTGTAATTATGGCAGCTGCAGTGTCTGATTATAGAGTAAAAAACTACTCCGAACAAAAAATTAAAAAGGGGGTAAATACGGGGGCAAATAACGGAGAAAATAATAATTTAACTATAGAATTAGTTGAAAACCCTGATATATTAAAAGAGATAAGCTCTTCTAATACTAAAGCTAAAATAGTTGGTTTTTGTGCTGAAAGTGAAAATTTAATTGAAAATGCAAAAATAAAAATTAAAAATAAGGGATGTGACTATATTGTTGCAAATGACATATCTCGTAAAGATATTGGATTTAATAGTGATGAAAATGAAGTTTACATAATTGACAAAAATTTGAATATCAATCATATTGAAAAAGATACAAAAGAAAATATAGCATTAAAAATTTTGGAGAAGGTTTTTGAATAAATATGAAATTGTTAAAAAAATAGAACAATTTGCTCCGCTCGAGACTCAAGAAAAATGGGATTGTTCCGGCTGGGTGGTAGAATTAAAAGAGCAAAATGTTCACAAAATACTTTTCGCATTAACAGTTACTGATAAAATTGTTCAGCAAGCAAGAGAAAAAAAATGTGATATGATAATTTCTCATCATCCGCTTTTTTATATACCTTTGGAATGGAAAGATATAAATATATATTGTGCGCATACAAATTTAGATAAGGCAGATGGTGGAACAACAGATACATTAATAAAAAAACTAGGATTCGTAAAGACGGAAAGTTATGAATTTGTAAGAATTGTAAAACTTGATGCCCCAATTACTATAGAAGAATTAAGGCAAGAACTCTTGAAAATTTCGCCAAAATTACGGTATATAAATAATTACCAAAAAACAACAATTCAGACTATCGGATTTTGTGCCGGTTCAGGAAGTGAATTTATAAATGAATATAAAACAGATGCCTTTGTAACGGGTGATTTAAAATTCCATACCGCACTTGATTGTAAGCAGGCAGTATTTGATATCGGTCATTTTGAAAGTGAAATATTTGCGCCGGAAATCTTAAAAAATGTAACAGGAATTGAAGACAAAGGAATTATTGCAGATGAAAAAAGTCCTTTTATTTAGTTTGATAATATTTACAACTTTAGCAGTTTCTGCTTATGAGACAATAATTTTCCATTTTCCTGATGGTGAACTATGGGAAAGTGCGTTTTATAAGAAACGCGGTAACGAAGCAATATTGCAATACGTTCCTGGAGGACAGACTTCTAATAATTGGATAAGAACAATAGTTGTTCACTCATATAATGAAAATGAATCTCCGGCACCATTTTTTGCACAAACAGAAATTAGAAAAATGCTAAAAATTAATCCTACAAAAAAATACAAACTTATAAAATCTAGAGAAACAGATGCTATATACACAAGATGTACTGATGATTATAAAAATATTCCTGCTCATTGCGAGTTTTTACGTATAACATGCGCACATGGAGGAATCGTAACAATTCAATATATGAACAGAAATAAAAAAGATTTTGAAAACAATTATACTCTCTGGCTGGAAGTTATAAGAAGAGCAAGACTTATGAACAGTTATTGGAGAGATGAAAGAACATTTAATAAGTCAATCTATTTTGAGTTATAAGACCTAATTAACTAAGCTTAATAAATATCTTACGCAATCTTGTGAGTTGTGGCTTTGTTTAGCTATTCTGTAGCAATTTTCTGTTACTGTTTTATAAGCTTCACTGTCATCGAGATAATTTTCGATTTTAAACACTAAATCTGAAAAATCTTCATAATATGGCATATATCCATCAAAAAGAGCAAGCTCATCACGATAATCAGAAAGCATTAATCTTTTACAAGCAACAGTTTGGAATGTTCTATAATTAAGAGATGTTAAACCTTGAGAATGCATATTTAAAACTATTTTAGAGTTATTTATAGCTCGAGCCATATCTGGTTCATTGTCAATAAATCCCATATAACATAAATCCAACATTTCCGGGTAATTAGACCGTTCTCTTGCATCTATATAGTGTTTATCAATAGCATACCAAGCAACTTTTAAGTGAGGCATTTTTAGAACTATGTCTTCAAAAGTATGTAATCTATAATCAGTGTCAAGCCTTCCGGCAAACATTACATCAAATTTAGGTTCATTACCAAAATCTTTGTATATATCAAAATTTACAAAGTGTGGAAGATAGTGAATGTTTTTAAAATTTTCATATTCAGTTAATTGTTTGTCCCAATAAAAAGTGTAATTATCATCATAGTCCAAGTAATCTAAATAATCTTTCCAATATTTCCCTGAAGTATTGCTTCTTATATCATCAGAAAAATAATTAATAGAAGGTAAGGTAAGATTATTATCAACTTTTATTTTAAGCCCGGAAAAATCATATCCTACAATAAAATCAAATTTACGTTTAATTAATTGTTTTAAGTTTTTATCAAAAAGTTCATCATAAACAGTAACATCGCAATTGTTTTGCCTTAATCCATCAATTAAACTACTTGTTGTAAGTCGGCCTCCAATGCTTTCCGGCATTATTGCTAAAATTTTTTTATTCTTCTTCTTACTGCTCATACTAAGTTTAATTTTATCATTTTTAAATCGTAATGACAATACTTGGTATTAAAGCTAAGTTTAAAATAGCTGATATAACAAAAGAAAATTAAAAATAATATATTTATTCACTCAGTTGTCTATTTACTTCTTCCAGAACTTTTTCTACTGTTGCATCTGAAACAATTTCTTCATTTACTTTTACATAAGGAGCTTTTGAGTATTCCCAATTTATTGAACAAAGACCTAAGCAATTTACTCCCTTAATTTCTACCTTATCACCATATTTTTTTGGAATTATATCGTTTAATTCCTGCAAGTTACTTCCGCCCATTACAAAACAAGTCGTTCCTAAGCATACCTTTACCTCAACTTTTGCCATACTAAACTCCTTTATACAAATTGTACATTTACTTTTTTTAAGTATTTTTCTTCCAACACTTTTGCCATCTGCTTTATTACATTTTTGCGTATTTCTATCTCAATCGGAAGATTAGGATCGTAGTGAGCTTTATTCATTTGCGCACCTACCAAAAAATTAATTACATCACTGTCAAGAAGAAAATCCATAAGCGTTTTAGCTGCATTTTCTTCTGATTTACCGCTTTCTAAATATTCTAATGTTTTTGTTAATGTTAAAATTCCTTCTGTTACCAAATCAACACCTTCCATCTCTGAAAGTCCCGGTAATTTTCCTGAATTAGTTGAAAGCTTTGCTATAACCGGAATGTTCAGTTCTCTTGATATTATATTAGCCGTTGTTCCGCCGGAAATAGCTTTTTTACCTTTAAATTCAATAAATGATTTTGCAAAATAACTGTCTTTTTCCTGATGATAAGGCGGACCGGTAAATATTAAAGATTCTCGCGGTTCACGACAGTATAAAGACAAAACAGAAGTATCATCTTTAAGTTCTCTGTTTGGAGCAATCAATTCTACTTGTTTTACTAGATATTCACTTAAGTCTTTTGATGATATTTCAGGTTCGTGCTCTAATTTATCCAGGATTATTTTTATAAAACCGCTTCTTTCGAGTCCAAGAGGGTATTTTTTTGTTCCCATTGCAACTTGGGTTGCGCCGTCAGAGCAAAAAATAATTCTGTCGTATTTTTCCAGCTGAATATTATAAACTTTCATTCGGCGATTTTTAAAATCCTTTGATTGGATTGTCTGAAATTCGGGTTTTAAGACTTCACCATTTCTAATCCAAATAAAATCCGGATTCCCCTCTTCAACAATCTTTGCCTTTCCGTTTTCATAGCAATCTATAGCGGAAAATGTCGAATAACTTATTCCTCTGACTTTGCATACAGGAAGAGAATTCATTATAATTTCACACGATTTTTCGATATCAGAGTGATTTTCCATAAACTTTAAGAGCATAGTTGATGTCATACACGCAAGGATATTTGCTTTTATTCCGCTTCCTAAGCCGTCTGATAAAACCGCAACAACTCTATTCATATTTGGGAAACGGTTAGATGCAAAATAGTCCCCGTAAGCATTTTGGTTATATTTTTTCTTTTGAGAACAAGCAACATCTATGAACATTCTATTTCTCATCTCCCATGATATTTCCGTCTTTAATGCTCGTATCGTAACCCTCTGCGATAGAATTCAGTAGTAATTCAGTTTCAACCATGTGTTCGCCTAACAGACTTGCAATCTCTTGAACTGTTGCAATATTCTTTGTAATAACTTCTCTTGCTTTTTGTGCAATCTTGCTTCTGTCCATTTCTGACTTTGTTACGTCTGAGATTACCGCACCGACAAGTTCGTTATCTTCTATTGTAAATATGCTTATATCATAAAGTTTATCATCTATTGCATAATGCTCTTGGTGTATATCTTTACCCGTATCAAGCGCAGACTTGAAAAGTTCTGAGAATGGCACTATTCTGTCAATAGCAGCTCCTGTTAATCCGTCTTGACGTGATGCAAATACTTCATACATATCTTCCGATAAGAACATATGCTCGAATGAATCATTAGCCTCTACTATTTCCATACTGGAATCAACTATTACAACCGCTGATGGCATGCATCTAAGCATTGCTGCTGCTTTTCTGACGGCAATTTTTCGCATATAAGATACACATTGAGAAGGTTCAGCATCACCGGCTATCAGAGCATTAACAAACTCTCTGCAACTTGCATAACCACATCCCGAACAATTAAGTTCATCTTCTTCGGAATGTTTGCTGATTTTTCTTAAAGCTTTTGTAACTTGTTCAATAGAGTATTCAACTCTTTCAACTGGTTCAGGAATGTATTCTTTGTCTACAACCACACGCGGCTCTGTCGGAACCTCATTTCTATATCTGGTATTTGCATATATATCTGAAGTAATTAAAATGCGGGATTTATCACTTGATAAGCAAGGTCCGTTAATACATCCGCCTGAACATGCAAGAGCTTCTACAAAGATTTTATTTTCTATCTTGTCAGGATTAATATTTTGAAGCGACCTGTCAAAACCTTCAAGAGAACTTACACTGATAAAAGTTACGTCGTCTTTTTCTATACCAACTCTTTTTATAGTTTCATTCATTCCGCCTTCTATCGGATATAAAGCCCCTTCATACGAACCTTCCGGTACAAATTTACATTCTTCATTAGGCTCAATTGTCTCTATGTCAATAAATTCTTCTTTTATCCAGTAATTCAATTCATCAAAAGTAAGTGCTGCAGCCATTAAATCAGGATGAGTATCTGCTTCTTTTTTCTTTGCAATACAAGGTCCTATAAATACTACTTTTACATCTTCTCCATAAGTATCCTTTAATAATTTACAATGGGTAAGAGCCGGTGAAGCAATCGGTGTAATGCAATTTGCAAATTTAGGTTTATAGAGCCTTATATAATCATCAATTACCGGACAAGCTGAGGATATAAACAATCCTTTGTCCGCTATATTTAACTGTTTAGCTGTCTGAATAGAAACTTCTTGTGCGCCCAGTGCTGTTTCTGAGACTCCGGCAAAGCCAAGTTTTTTGAGAACTGCAATCATTTTTTCTTTTGATGTATTATAAACCCCTGCCCAGCTTGGTGCAAGTGATACATATACTTTTTTCCCGGTTAAAAATAAAGCCTTTACAATATCTATATCATTTCTAACTTTTTTTGCTCCGGCTGGACATATTGTTACGCAATGTCCGCAAGCTATACATTTATCATTTATAACGGAAGCACTTCCGCTTTGTATCCTAATAGCTTTTATATGACAACCTCTGATACATTTATAACAGTCGTTGCATTCGTTTTTTAGTGTATAAACCGGATATTGCTTTTCCATACTTCAAGACCTCTTTTATTATGCTAAATTCATTATTTTTCTATATGAATCTAAGACTTCTTTAATTTGCTCTTTAGTTACATTTGTGTATTCTTTTTCATTTATAATAATTCTTGGACCTTCCGAACATTTATTTTCACATAAAGCTCCGGTAATAGACACATTTGCCTCAAGTCCGTGTTCTTGAATATACTCTTTTATAAATTCTAAATTGTCCAAATTGCCTTTCGCAAAACAGGCACTGCCCATACACACTTTAATTTCTGTTGTCATTTTTTGTTTCTTCTTCCTTTTCATTATTAGTGAATTGTAAAAAACTTCCAATTAAATTTTCATTCCATACTTTTACATCTTTTGGCACGTCCAATATACAAGTAGTAAAATTCCAAATATATTTTATACCTGAGCCAGCAAGATAATTTGCTGTTCCTTGAGCATATTCTCTCGGAACGGTAAGTATTGCAGATTCTACGCACAGTCTTTGAACAAGGTTCCCAACTTTTGATATGTCAAAAACTTCTTTTCCGTTAATTACAGTACCAATTTTTTTAGGGTCTTTATCAAACATTGCAAGCACATTCAGTCCGTAGTCTTTAAAACTGTCATATTTTGCAAGTGCTGAACCTAAATTCCCTGCTCCGACGATAAAAACATCTTTAGTCTGTTTAAATCCCAGTCGCTCTTCAATTTTTAATTTTAAATTTTTAACGTTATATCCTACTCGGCATTTACCTTCTATACCGTTATTAAAAGAATCCTCAAGATACTTTATGTCTTTCCTAACTTGTGAATTATCTATATTTAAAAGACTTGCTATTTTGGTACTTGATATGTATTCTTCGTTTTCTCTTAAGTCATCAAGTATAAAATGGTACAATGTTAACCTGTTTACAACCTTATCGGGAATACCCAAAACGTTCTCCTTTATATAGAAATTTAAATTGAAAATGAAAAATTGAAAATGGAAAACTGTTTTAATATAATTTTCAACTTTCCATTTCCAACTTTCAATTATATATACTATACTATTCCTTCGTATGCATTTAAGAAAATTTGTTTAATCTCTGACATCAATGGATATCGTGGGTTTGCGCCTGTACATTGGTCATCGAATGCTCTTTCTACCAATACATCAAGGTTAGCCATAAATTCATCTTCTTTAACACCAAATTCTTTTATGGATTTTGGTAAATTGATTTCTGTCATTAGTTTGTCAACTGCTTTGATTAACAATTCAACTTTTTCATCATCATTCTTGCCGCCTAAACCGAGTTCATCTGCTACTTGACCGTATTTTGTCTTAGCATTAGGGAATTTGTATTGAGGGAAGATAGCCTGTTTAGTTGGTTTATCTACGGCATTGAATTTGATAATTTGACGAATTAATAATGCGTTTGCAACACCGTGAGGAATATTGTACATTGCACCAAGTTTATGAGCCATAGAGTGACATAAACCTAAGAATGCATTAGCAAATGACATACCTGCAATAGTTGCTGCGTAGTGCATTTTTTCTCTTGCAACCGGATCGTTAGCACCTTCGTTGTATGAACGAGCTAAATATTTGAATACTAATTTTGTAGCTTCTAAAGCATTTGAATTAGTAAAGTTTGTAGCCATGCAAGATACATAAGCTTCAAGTGAGTGAACTAAAGCATCAATACCTGAAGCTGCAGTTAAGCCTTTTGGCATACCGTCAACAAAGTTAGGATCAACAATTGCCATATTAGGAGTTAATGCGTAATCTGCAATTGCGTACTTGTAGTGAGTCTTTTCATCCGTTATGATAGAGAACGGAGTTACTTCACTTCCAGTACCGGATGTTGTTGGTATGCAAACCATAGTTGCTTTTTGTCCAAGTTCAGGAATCTGGCATATACGTTTTCTTATATCCATAAATCTCATAGATATATCAGCAAAATTTGTATCCGGTTGTTCATATAATAACCAAATAATTTTACCTGCATCCATCGGTGAACCGCCGCCTAATGCAATAATTACATCAGGTTCATATGGTTTAACGATTTCCATAGCTTGTTTAACAGTTGCAATTGTAGGATCGGGTTTAACATCAAAGAATACCTGATGATCAATTCCGATTTCGTCAAGAACCTTAGTAATATTATCAACTGCGCCTGAATTAAATAAGAAACGGTCAGTTACGATAAATGCACGCTTTTTGCCTTTTAGTTCTCTAAGAGCAAGATCAGTACAACCTCTCTTAAAGTAAACTTTTGGCGGAACTTTGAACCATAACATATTTTCTCTCCTTTCAGCTACAGTTTTGTAATTTAATAAATGTTCTACTCCAATGTTTCCTGAAACAGCATTGCCGCCCCAAGAACCACAGCCCAATGATAATGACGGTTCAAGCTTAAAGTTAAACAAATCACCTATACCGCCTTGTGATGATGGTGAGTTTATTAGTATTCTACAAGATGGCATTTTTTCTGCATATGCATTAATTCTTTCTGACTTTCTTTCGTCGGTATATAATGCAGAAGAATGACCTGCACCTCCTTTAATAACTAATTCATATGCCATGTCTGTAGCTTGTTCAAAGTTTTTAGCTTTATACATTGTCAATATTGGTGAAAGTTTTTCTCTTGAGAACGGGTCATTCCAATCAAGCTTAGTTCTTTCGCAAAGAAGAATTTTTGAATCTTCAGGAATTGAAAAACCTGCAAGTTCAGCAATCTTATGAGCTGGCTGTCCAACGATAAGCGGATGAGCTGTCCCTCTTTGAGGGTCTATGAATGGAAGTTCAATCATTTTCTTCTCATCTTCTTTATTAACTAGATAAGCGCCTCTGTATAAAAATTCTTTTTTAACTTCTTCATAAATATCATCTACAACAATTACAGATTGCTCAGAAGCACAAATCATACCATTGTCAAATGTTTTAGACATAAGTATTGAAGACACTGCCATTTTAATATCAGCTGTTTCATCAATAACAGCTGCCACATTACCAGGTCCAACACCTAATGCCGGCTTTCCAGAAGAATATGCTGCTTTTACCATACCGGGACCACCTGTTGCTAATATGCAGGCGATATTTGGATGGTGTAATAATGCATCAGATAATTCCATTGAAGGAGTATCAATCCACCCTATAATATCTTTGGGTGCGCCGGCTTCAACAGCTGCATCTAAAACGACTTTGGCAGCTGCAATAGTTGATTTTGTAGCTCTCGGGTGGGGTGAAAATACGATAGCATTTCTGGTTTTTAATGCTATTAAAGATTTAAAAATTGCGGTAGAAGTAGGGTTTGTAGTAGGAATAATACCTGCTAAAATTCCTAAAGGCTCAGCAACGATTTTAATCCCATTTTCTTTATCTTCACTTATTATTCCGCAAGTCTTAGCATTTTTATGTTTATTATAAATATACTCAGATGCAAAGTGATTTTTGATAATCTTGTCTTCAAGAACTCCCATGCCGGTGTCTTCTACAGCCATTCTAGCAAGTGGAATTCTCATTTTATCAGCAGCAGTAGCAGCTGCTTTAAAAATTTTGTCAACTTGCTCTTGAGAATATTGTTCATATTCTTGTTGAGCTTTTTTTACCCTGTCGAGTAAATCGTTTAAAGCATCAATATTATCAACTAATTCTGTTGATTTTTCATTTTTCTTTTCTTTTTTTTCTAGTACTTTTGACATTGTTATCTCCTTTTAAATAGTGAATAAATTCCTTAATTAGTATTCTATAATGCTGATAAATGTATGTCAATATACTAAGTTTTGATAGTTAAATTAAAAATATGTAAATAGTAGTAATTTATCACTAAAAAATGTTAAATAGTGATTTTGTGCACGATATATGTGAAAAGCTTAGAATCGATTTTTCGCAACTTTCTTGTTGGGTTTTGATTTATTACACATATGACTTTAATTTCCATTGACCTTGCGAACGCATCTGATGTAAAAATTAGCCACATGCAAATTTTTACGTAAGGGAGCTGTAAAGTAACAGTCGGTTTGAGAATTTTGAACAGAGAGATTGATAATTTTTAAGTACAAATAATTGCTCCTACAAACTTTTCCCCGATACTGTCGCTTGGTATCACAGCTCAAACAGGCTTGTTACAAAAGCCCGAAATGAGCCTCTATTCCATTATTTACATGCCTGTACATTTATAGTAGAATTCACATTAGGGTAGTACCACCAGCCTTTGCCCACACACGTATTTTACTAAGAAATCGGTGGCTAGAAGGAGGGTAACGCTATGATTGACAAAATAATAATGCTACTCGTAGCATTA
>CAJOOM010000127.1 GCA_905236775.1 Candidatus Gastranaerophilales bacterium | reverse complement strand
TCCCCTCTCCAATGGGAGAGGATAGAATTTCAAAGTTCGTAAGAACTTTAGAAATTCTTGGTGAGGGTCGACGGAAAGTTGAAAGTGTAAAGTGGAAAATGGTTTTAAAAAGTTCACTTCCAGCCCAATTTATTTACCCCTGGAAAATGGTTTTAAATGAGCCTTGCGCTAAACATACAAGTCTTTGTCATTGCGGGGGTAAATGTATTTGGCTTAACGCAAAGTAAACAAGAGTTGTCATTGCGAGCAGCTCAAAGGATTGAGCTGCGTGGCAATCCAGCCTATTGTATTCCATTGAACGATTATTGTTTTTGAATAAATGGCTGACTAGTTTATAATAAGCTGGATTCTTCAGCACACAGTGCCTCAGAAAGACAAGGACTTGTATGCAGATTTGAGGAAAGAATATTCTGCAAAAGGCTGGTTGACAACATTAAACATTTTATTATAAAGTCTGATAATCCTGTTTACGAACCCATAAAGATAGATTATAAAAGTAATATTGCGCAACTGGAGCTTATTGGGAAAATTATTGCAGTTATAAGAGATGTAGATTAAATTCGGTATGGTATTTCGCTAACTAAATGGTATGATAACATAGGAGGGATTAATGCCTAGATTACCGGAATATTTAAAACGACCAATTATTGATACTGAAAAGACTAAAACTGTTAGGCGTATATTGAAAAATAAGTGTTTGAATACCGTTTGTGAAGGAGCGAGATGCCCAAATATAGGTGAATGTTATGCAAGGAATACGGCGACATTTTTAATTATGGGTAATATTTGTACAAGAAATTGCAGATATTGTAATATTCCCGCTAATAAACCGGAGCCTCTGGATATAGATGAACCAAAGCATATAGCGGAAGCCGTTAAAGAATTAGGACTTAAATATACAGTTATAACATCAGTGACAAGGGATGATTTACCAGATGGAGGAGCAGAACATTTTAGTAATTGTATAGAAGAGATAAGAAAAACTTGTGATTCAAAAATAGAGATATTAACTCCTGATTTCAAGGGAAAATATGAATCCTTAAATAAAATAATAAGTGTGCATCCGGATGTTTTTAACCATAATATTGAAACTGTAAAAACATTATTTAAAACTGCAAGACCGCAGGGAAATTATGATTTATCGCTACAAGTTCTAGAATATATCAAAAATAATTCAGATATAATTACAAAATCTGGCTTAATGGTTGGTCTTGGAGAGAGCTTTAATGAAATTGAAGAAACTCTTATTGATTTAAAGTCTGTCGGGGTTGATATCATAACTATTGGTCAGTACATTCAGCCATCAAAATCTCATATTGAAGTTGCAAAATATTATACTCTTAATGAATTCGATGAATTAAAAAAACTTGCTAAAAAAATAGGGATTAAAAATTATCAAATCGATCCGCTTGTTAGAAGTTCCTACAAAGCATTTACAAGTTGGCAAAGTGTTAATAATTAGAGAATTTTTTATTTTTTATTTTTTATTTTTATTGTACTCATCTAAAGTCAA
This sequence comes from Candidatus Gastranaerophilales bacterium, assembly GCA_905236775.1. Classification (GTDB taxonomy): domain Bacteria; phylum Cyanobacteriota; class Vampirovibrionia; order Gastranaerophilales; family Gastranaerophilaceae; genus CAG-196. Next base: position 1,612 of record CAJOOM010000127.1, on the reverse strand, counting down.
TTTCCAACTTTCTTCATAATCAAAATCTTTGTTGGCAATAGATTCTGGAATCCCTGCATGGTGAATTTTGGGAAGAAGTTCTTTTTCACTCATTTCTATCGGTGCAGCTTTATCATCGTCTGAATCCTGACATATAAATACTCCTTCGCCTGTTTTCGGATTAACTTTATAACTTACAATAGTAATCTCATGTCCTGCAAGTCTGTTATCATTGTATGAATCTGGCCAAGTATATCCTATATTAATATTGTGTCCTGCTTTTAATGTCGCTAAAAGCTCTTTTTTTATTGTTGCGAAGTCTTTTGTATATCCGCTTAAACGTCCGTCTTCATCTACATTCTGGTAAATCACGGAAGTTGTGTTTTTGTCTTCTATTACGGATTCAACATATGTTTTTTCAAATTCTATTAAGCCGCCGTCATCTTGTGTCCAATCATTTGGAGCACGTTTGTCAGTTAATGAATTATAAGTTTGTTGTGAACCAAGTTGCATAAATGTTGATTGCATTAAAACATCAATTAAAGAGCGCTCACCTTTATCTTTATAATGGTTTTGAATTCTTGCTCTGATTATTGCATTTTCATCCGGCTGTAACAAAACAGTTGCGGTATCAAAACTTTCTTTTTTCCATGGTGTTTTAAATTTGTTTAAAAGCCAAACTGCATCCAGAGTATTATTCGATAAACTGTCAAGCTTAATTTTCTTTGTCACTGCATGACTTGGTGAGGTTAGCCCTTCCACCATTCTGAAGAATTCTGCTGTATGTTTTGTTGCTAAATCAAATTCTATACTGGCAGCCGGGCAAGTACCTGTATGCATATTATCCAGTTCATATTTTGTCTGTATTATTGTATTTGGATTTGTACTTAATCCTGTAATTAAACCAATTATTGGTTTTTGGTATTCTTTTGGTATATCTTCACAAGTTTGTGTGATTACGTATGGATTAGCCAATATATCTAAACATTCTTTTAAAATAGTTGTTTTATCAAGTCCGGGGTCTCGATCTTCTTTGATAATTTTATGTAAATTATCTAAAACCGTGCTTTTATCGTTGGAATTGTTTTTTAGCAGTTGCCCGGATTTTAGTGCAAATTCTAACTTTCGTTTATATTTAGGCTCTAAAAGTTCTTCCATCAGTTCTCTATACTTTTTCTTTTCGTCTTTTGTAGAAAGATTTGTTCTTAATGTTACTGTTGTTTTAAATGAAGATGGTTGATAATTTGCGGAATTTATTTTTGAATTATCGGAGTTGTTCGGCATATAAGCAAGCTTATTGCCAATTTTATTAGTATATAGAGGACTATTTATCCATGTATTATTAATTTGCACACTATCCATATATATATAAAAACATTTTTTTTCAAAAAATTGCGTAAATGTAAAGTTTTGTAAATATTTATAAAAATTAGTAAAAAAAATTAAAGTTTATAAAAAAAAATGCCGTTATACATGTTGTGGATAAGTAGAGAATTAGGATTATATATAGCAAGAAATGGGTATATCTGATTTATGGTTACAATCGAATAACGGAAAGAGATACCGGCTTAGTGATTTAAAGAATCTCAAGCCAGAAGATATTGCTCATAATCCAAAGTTACAGCGACTAATC
>CAJOOM010000126.1 GCA_905236775.1 Candidatus Gastranaerophilales bacterium | reverse complement strand
TCAGGTCGTGTGCGGGATAGCACACAACCTGAGTTGAAACCGTTCTATGGAGATTGCGAGAAAAATTTTAATTTTTCCGCAAGCTCAGGTATTTATTTCTTTAAATTTTAACTCTATTTGGGAATAAAATTCTTCTTCTGAGATTTTACCTTCGATAAATTGTCGTTTGATGTCATTAATAGAACCGAGGAATTTCATTTTTGTATTCATATTTTGAGATAATTGTTCAACAAATTCGTTAACAAATGTATTATAAATATTTGTTCTCATATAAGCATCGTATTTTTCTTCAAATGATAAGTTTGAGTCAATTCCAAGTAATAATGCATCAAATACTTGCCAACTTGCAAAATTCATCATGTCATATTGATATAATAAGTAACTTGAAGTCATGTCAAGTTCTTTGACTTGCGGATTATGTTCCTGCCAAGCTGAATATTTATCATAATCTTCAATAAGTTTTGCAGTCATGCTTCCTTCTACGGCATCATCAGGAGAAGCAGTAGCATACCAATCTATTTCTCCTTTTTTCAATGCTTGTTTGAACCAATCCGGTGCTGTTAATGTAATAGATTGATTTGCGTATGCAGTAACTTCTGTAGAACCCATACTTGCAAGATAACATTCCACACCTATTCCGGCAGAATATTGCAGCATCATCTGTTCTTTCAATGACCTGCGTTTTTCGACACCGTCACCGCCGGAACACAATATTAACATCCAATATTCATCCATAATATCTTGCTCTAATTCAGGAAAATCAATAAAGAATGAATCCCAATTAAAAGTATTCCAATTAAATCCGCCATATATTGATGTGGCACCGCGATTCATTCCGCCCATACCTAAAGCATTAAGCACAGCACTATGTTTCCATTTATTAAAATTAGTTTTTGTTTCTGTTTGTGCCTTTTGTGTAGCTAAATTACTAGCAAAACCGTTTAAAAGTTCAGCAAATTGATTTAGTGCATTCGGGTCACTATTTAATCCGTTTGCAAGTATTTTTAAACTATCGCCATCAAAGGTTGAACCGTTATTATATGCAGCATAACCGTTTAAAGCTTTTAGGGCGGACCCGAGATTGTCAAAAGCTTTCATGCTTTCAAATATGTTTGATAAGTAATTATTTACTGCATTACTATCTAAATTAAGTGCAGCAATACCATTACTAATACTAGCCGGTAAAACATTCATCAAAGGATGATAATTTTTTAAATTTCCGTTTTCATCAAAACACTCTTGCATAAAATATGCCATATCATTTGGATATGTATCTATTACGCATAATTTGTCATCTCCATTTACTCCTAATCTTATTTTTGTTATCGAACCATCATCTTCGTTAATAATAGTAATTTCTTGATACTTAATTCCGTCAACTTCCGTATCGCCGCCGAAAAGGATGTTGCCGCCTAAACCAACTGCATTGGCATTTTCTAGGATTGCTTGAAAATCAAGAGTTCCGTCTTTGTTGTAGAAGTTTCCGGAACTCAAGGCTTGCATGAATCCTTCTTTTCCGTAGCCGCCGCCTTTGCCGTTAAATACAGGCGCATAGTTACATTTAATCAACTCTTTCATCTCAGTTATTATGTCAAAATCGTTCATTACTTGATTGATGGTAGGTTGAATATCTATACCGTTAGGTACGTTTACATTAAATTGAATATCGCCTTGCGCATTGTAATTCCAACTAACACTTGCTGTCGATAGACCTTGACCTTGTAATTGAGCGGTTAATTGTGCAACTGCAGCATCTATTGCAGCATTGTTCATAGCTGTGTTGTTGAATGATGAACTGCCGGAGTTGCGATATCCGTTTGTGCTGAATGCGTTACCGCTCGAAGAAGCCATCGGATTAGAAACAGAACCGCTAATCGTCACACTTCCATCCGGATGAGTGGTTGTATGATAAGTGCCGGGAGTAGATGAGGTGTTCCAGTTATTATTTGATGTAGTTGAATTCATCATTAAAACTATTGCAGCAGTTGTAAATACATCATTAAATATTTGACTATAATTAACTCCACCCGTTTTGACATAATCAATAACGTAGTATGGAATATTTTTCATATCATTACAGAAATCTTCAAGTGTCAATCTTCCTACATATTCATATGAAGCATTTGTTATCTCTTCAATATAATTTTCGCCAAGTCTACCTTTAGTTAGAATATGATTCATGTAATCTCTTGGAATAATTTTACCGGTTTCATCAAAAAGTTCTAACCAAGCGTGTCCTCTGCCGCATGCAGATTTTCCGCATATTCCCATTCGTTCAGCAAGTGCAAGTGCTAACATAGCTCTATGTCTGCAAACTGTTCTTTCAGCAGAATATAAGCTACCAGCAAATGCGTCACCATAAGTTGTACCGAGAGGATAATTAAACACTTTATCATAACGTTTACCTTTTACTAAATCAAACATAAATTGATCTAAAGCTTCAATTTTTTCCGAAAAAGTTGTAGGTTTTATACCAGCAACATAATCATCAAATGTTTTTAAAAGTTTCGCTGTAGCAGGAGCATCAGTATTCCATAGAAGGTCCCATAAATAACTATTTTCTGGGATTTCTTGTAAAGCAGTATTAAAACTTTTGTAACCAACATGAGAAAATTGACCATCCATGCCAGCAAATTTAACCAATTTATTTGTACATGTTAAATCGTCATAACCAACTCTATTATAATATTCAATCAATTTGGGGTTTTCTTTTAATATTGGCATAGTATTATTATATCTGTTAGCAATTCTATTCATTGTATTAGTAATTATTTTACCGATTCCGCCAAATACAGCATTACCTACTTTAGGTATTCCAAGCGAAGATAAACCTGCTTCAATAGTTGCAAACGTCATATCTTTACTATAGTTTGTTAGTGCTTCTTTAGAGAAATCATTCCACTCAATATTACCATATATATCTTGTGCTGCAGAACAATTTAGCTTTTGGTAAAATTCGATTGTTGCTCCAATACCTTTAGAGATTCCACCTACAACACCTGCAACTGCAGCACCAAATTCGAGCAAAGTGCCTGCTGCTACACCTCCTATTGTAGTGCCGGGTGATGTTGCGTATGCTGCTAGTCCTGAAAGACCTAAAGCTCCTGCGCAAGTCATACAATTTCCCCCAAAAGCTTTGTATGTATTAGGATCTGATAATGTTTCAGCCACACTTGAAATAGCAGAATCTACACTATCTGCAATTGAATTAAATGAGTCAGTACAGAAATTTATAATAGAATTCCAACAACTCTGTTCTTTTGAATTACCATTGTTTGACGGTGCACGCATTGCACGTGATGATGCAGCATTTTCACCAATGATTACAGTTCCATTTGATATTTTGATATCTTCATATCCGCTAATTGTTTTTATAAAATCTATAATATCATTACTATTCGTAGAACCAGTGTATAAATAGCCTATTTGAAATAGAGCATCACCTACTGTAACATCTCCATTCTGAACTTTTTCATTTAAGTTCTGCAATGCCATATAAACAGCAGTTTGTTCTATTTTTTGATTAGTTTCCTCTATTAAATTTGCACTTTTTATTATATTATCTGCATTAAATTCAACTTTGAATCTCTGTAAGTAAACAGAATTAATATCCATTATAGCTTCAGAATTTGATACTGAATAATTAATATTTGATACTGCACTATTAAATTCTTGCAAAAATTTATCATATTTAGCTTGATAATCTTCATCATCTGTTGTTGGTAATTCAAGCGTTTTATTTGTTAATTCTAATATCTTTTCCGGTGATATAGTCTTTATCTTTGATATTAACTCATTAGATTCTTCTTCACTCATATTTATTGATAGAGGAAACAGATTTGCTAAATCGTTAACAATACTTTCATAGTATTGCTGATTTGTAATCTCACCATTTTGTGCAAGTGTTAAATAAATAATAGAGCGCGAATTTACGTATGCGCTTCTTAGTTCAGGGTCATAATCACATCCCATAAGTGCAAACATCTGGAGTTCAACTAAATCTTGGAATGATTGAACTTCTTCTCCAAATGTATCAGAATAAATTGAATTTATGCTATTAAGCATTAAATTATCAAAATTATTGACAGCCAGTTGAGTATTCATCTCATCAAGTGTCATGTTTTGGTTTGCAACTTTCATCTCTACAAAATCAACAAGACGAACTGAAACATAATCTATTTCATTTACCCCTTTGGCATTTGCTTCTTTTATCAGTTCCACTGCCATATCAACACAAGTTTTTAGATTACTCAAATCATTTACACCGTCAAGGTAAAGTGCTGTCATCATTGAAATATCGGAGATTTGGTCTTCGGTTAAAATATTTGAATAAGTTTTAACATAATTTTCAATTGCTTCGTAATCAACTACAACTCTGGGTTCTTCTTCTATTCCTTGACCTATAGTATTCATACTTTCGCTATTTGCGGAGAGTCTTTCTACATAATCCATAACAATCGGGTCAGTTTTAGCCATTACAAAGTATTTTAAAACATTTATTTTGTTATATTCTCCGGTATAACTTCCGTCTTCACCAATAGCGGTTGCTCTTGCAAGTTTATCCCACAATTCTTGATTTTCTTCTATAAATTGGTTAAATGCTTCTGTATCACTTGGATTAGGGACATTTATTCCATAATAACCAAGCGCATATCGTACTTCATCTACTTTTAAATAGTCACTAAAAACATTTTCAAATGGATAAACTCCGCAAGATTTTGCAAGTTCCCAGTCAACATTTCCGGTTTCAAACTCATCACCGCTAATTAAACTGCCTCTCAAGTATTCCGCATACAAATAATTTGCTTTTCTATCTTCGTATACATTGCTATCTATTAGTGCAAATCCGCCAAACTCATCAACAGGAATGTCATTTAATTCAGAATAATCATTAGAATTAATTTTTTCTGCAACATACATTTCTTGTATTAGGTTTTTAACACTATCTATTGTTCCAAATTTAATTGCATAAAAAGTTTGATTATCAAATGTGGTTTTAGAAAAATATTTATTTATAATCTCATAAAAAGCATCTGATGAGATTCCAATATTCAAAGAATCAATATCATTTTCACTTAATGGAAATTCTGTTTTAATTGCTGTATTATCTGCACTTTTGTTACCTGAAACAGTATATGTTTTATTATCATATATAAATTCTATAGTAACTTTTTCGTCATTTATGATGATTTTTGTAATCCTGTTGGGATTTTCCGCTGATTTGAAACTTGTATTTGTTCCGGAAACAACTCCTTGCTCTCCTTGAAAATCTAATGCTTGAACGTATTTGATTAAGACTGAATAAAAATTGTCATATGATAACTCACCGTTTTGGAATGATTCTATTGCACCGGAAAGAGCCGTCGGTAAATCACTGTATAGTTCCTGTTCTTCAATTAATCCTGCTTCATCAATATCATCATCACCATTTGCCATTATGTTATTAACAGCAGAAATATCTGCAATATCAACAGATCCATCACCATTGACATCATATTGAGTATTTGTTCCATCTTCTGCCATAGCATTTATAATGGCAGAAATATCAGCTACATCAACTACTCCGTCATGGTTAACGTCACCTTTTGCGTACTTTTTGTCACCATCGACTTGATCGTCTTCATCATCCTCAAACCCATTGACAGCTCTTCCGGCTGCAGGCTCTTCGGGATCTACAACATCTTCAGAACTTCCATCTTTCGGTGTTGATTCGTGGTTTAAAACTCTTTCCAAATCAATTTTCATCCCGACTTTATTGTTTTCTGCAATCAATTCAAAAGCATCAACATCGAATTTCTTTAGTTCAGGCTGTTTAGAAAGTTTTCTTTCTTCTTCACCATTTGATTCTAAATGCTCTTTTTTCTCTTCCGCTTTTTCTTCAACCTTTTTTAATTGTGAAGATGGAAGAAAGTTTGCTTTTTGGAATCTTCCGTTAATGTTACCGTTCACTCTTTATTATCCTTTTGTTTATTTTCGTACTTCTATACTCTTGCTTATATTTTATATAACGGCATATTTTCTTAAAACTTTAGTTAAAAAGGGATAAATTTTAAAAATTGTTACAAAAATTTACAATTCGCAAAAAATTAAAAATTCAATAAGAACAAAAAATACTTATATTTATCTCATACACTTTGAGATTTCTGCTTGAATTGCATTTGCTCTTGCAATGTATTTAGTAAGTTGGTCGTATTTTTCTGCTGATTCACCATATGTGTGTTTGTTTTTCATAAGTTCATTTACACTGTTATTAATATTTTCTAGTGCGCTTAATGATTTTTTTATTGTAATAAAATTTGCAAATTTAGCCGGTAATTTTGACATTACAATATTATTTATTTTTACTAAAAACTTACTTATGTTAGAAGATTTTTCTTGCGCATTTTTAGCTATTTTACCGGTTATTTTTGCAGATAAACTTACGTCTTGATATGCGTATGTTAAATCACGATACTCTTGCATTGTTTTATATTGCTGTGCTGTAAGTTCGGATATTTGTGCTTCATCTCTTATCTCTTTTGCAGATTCAAGTTTTGCGTTGATTTCTTTTATTTTTTCTTCTGTCTTGGCAAGTTTATATTCCAACTGAAAAATTGTATCCTTAACTTCACGATATGCTTCTTCTTCCAGTATGTTTGAATCATAATCATTTATGTGTTTTGAAGATTTTGGTGGAGTTACTGGAATACTTACAGCATCCGAATTTACAAAAAAATTGTTTTTGTAAGTGTTATTTATTGTATTTAGTTGATTTGTATAGTCCTTGGCAAATAAAAATCTATCAGTATCCATATCGAGATTATACAATTAAAAATTTATTTCTTCAATTCTCTTTTTCATAATTTTTGCAGGATAATATTCCGGTATTAACTTTAAACATTCATTTATATAAAAATAAGCCTCTTCATAATGAAATATATCGAAATAATATTTTGCATAAATGAAATGAAGTTCTGCATCTTTATAATAAAGTTGTTTAGATTTATCCAAATATTTTAATGCAGCTTTATACAATCTATTTTCTAGCATTACTCTTGCAGCAAATTTATACACTTCTTGATTTATTGTTGAAAAAATATCGAGAGCACCAAGACATTGTTCTACATAGTTTATTTTATTATTTTTTAGCAAAAACTCTAAATCAATTTCAAAAAAATTCCTAATTTGAAAAAAGCTTGGATAATCCATCATATATCCGTTTAGTATGGAAGTTAAAATCTTTCCCCACTTTGCTCTGGGAGAATCTATGTGTGAAAAAACAGTCTCCGCACTATTTAAATCTTCATTTAATATTGCAAGATAAGCATGCTCAATTGAATCCGGAGTGATTACCAGATTTTCGCAATCTTTATTAAAAAAGAAAAAATTTTCTTTATTAAGACCCTTCATGCTTTTTATAAACTTTTATCGTACGAGGTTTTTTGTCATTCAAAACAACTTCTTCTGTTGCAGGAGTTGTATCTATCGTTTTATTGTTCAAATCAGAGCCATTTCTAATCATTTTTGATACAGAGTCCGCAGCAGAAACATTTGAACCTGTTCCCATTAAGTTTGCAAGTTTTATTTGTAAGTATATTTCTTCACGATAAATTTTTACACTTTTATCTGCTTGAATTGCTACTTTACAAGAACCATTTCTTGCTTCGACAATAGTAATTTCTATATTGTCGTTTATCATTATTTTTTGACCGTTTTTTCTGGTTATTATAAGCATGTTATTCCTTAAAATTAAATCTCTTTAAACATAGGGTGGCTGATATCGTATCCTGAGCCGGATAATACAATTTGCCCTGCCTTTTGGTTATCTACATTGAATATCAATGGAGCTAACAGATTAATAGTTGTACCTTTAGGATTATCCTGTGGTATAGAAGTAACATTCATGACTAAAAGGCTTTCTGAGTTCTTTATATCAAGCGCTTGAATTACATCATCTGAAATATCAACAGAATAATCATAGTTAAGCGATGACACTGATATTACAGGAAATGCCAAACTTGTATCTTCAACTGACTGAAGCCACTTAAACAATGTTTCAGGACTTGGATCTAAAAGTACATATTTATGTAATTCATCAAAGCCTATTATTGGTAGTACAAAGTCAAAAACGCGACTTTCATCAACCTCTATTTCTCCGAATTTTGCTGTATTTATTATCATCTTCCACTTTCTAAAAACTTGCTGTCATTTGATTTGTCATTAATGCTTGAATAAGCTGCGGATTGAATTTAGAATTAATATCCTTATCATTTCCAAACATCATATTAATCATACCATAATCAGAATTATTGTTAAATGCTGATTGCATATCTGAATTATATTTGCTTAAACTTAAAATATCACCTAGTCCTGCGGCTTTCAATGTTTTAATCGCATGAACTATTTCGTCATTTGTAGGTGCTTGTGATGAAAAATCACGGTATTCTTTAAAATCTTTTGGTGAAATTTCATCATCTTTGTTTATTTCGCGTTGCATATTTTTAATTTTTTCTGTTTCGTGTACACCTCTTGCCTTGTGTGAGAATCCTGAACCGAAAGGTCCTTTTATAAATCTGTCTTCAGGCGTTAAATCTTCTTCTGTTGCGTCTACATTGCGACAAGCAACAGGCTCTTCTACACATCTAATGCCCTTTTTAGCATAACTTCCAAGAACACCTCTTGGAGAAAGTTCAACAGCTTTATTGTAATTTTCAAGAGCTTCTTCTTTTTTCCCAAGTTGAACAGATGTCATACCAAGATAATAATATGCAAGTGCATTTGATGGGTCTTTACGCAAAATGTTTGAAAATTCCACATATGATTTTGTATAATTTCCCGATTTATATAATCTTATTGCAGATGCAGTTACCGAATTTGTTCCGACTGTACGTGCAGAAACAGAATTCGCTATATTTGCAACTACTATCAAACTAAATAGAAATAAAATTATCTTTTTCATTTATTTGAATCCTTTTTATGCTTTGCTCTTCTTATTGTCTTAACTTATTTATTTTTTGATAATTTCTATCATATAATAGAATTATACAATATATTTATACGGATAACAAGCTTTTTGTCAACAAAAAGTCGCAAATTTCATCTTCCAGATGTATTTTGTATAAATTATTGATTTCCTTAATAAAATAACAAGGGCTTGTAACATTTACTTCAATAATTTTACCGTTTATAACATCTAGCCCTGCCATTTTTATTCCCATTGAGTTAAGTTTTTGAGCAATAGGTGTAAAAGTATTTAAATCATTAACTGTTAAACCTGAATTAACAATAAAATCATCATTGTGAGTATTAAATTTAAAGTCATCTTTTGACGGCAGCTTCTTTATGGCATACGGTAAAATTTTATCACCTAATGTTAACACTCTGATATCACCCTGTTTTACTTCCGGAATGTATTTCTGAACCATGACAAGTGTTGATTCATTATTTGTCATTGTGTTTATTATAGTTCTTGTATTCGGGTCTCCATCGTACAAATACATAACTCCTGAACCAAAACACCTATTTAAAGGCTTCAATACAATCTGTTTATGCATAGATAAGAAATCTTCTATGTCTTTCAGAGAGGATGTTACTGTATTTTCCGTCATAAACTCCTTAAAATAAATACTGTGCAATTTTTCATTAAAGTCGCGAATTGCGCAAGGAGAATTTATAATTTCTGCATTTTTAACAAAATCTAATATATACGTTGCATTAATATAATCTATATCAACAGGAGGATCCGGACGGAACATAACCAAATCAAACTCATCTATTTTACAGCTTTGAATTACGTTTTTATAAAATATGTTTTCATTTTGAATAAATGTTTCATAACATTTTGCGTATGGCACATCTAGTTTTAAAGATAAATTAGGGTTTGTTGTTATATATACTTCACATCCTTTTTCTAAAAAACTTTTAATTAACCAAAAATTCGTTACCAAATTATTGAATTCAAAATACTTTAATTCAAGCTTATCTATTATAAATAGTATTTTCTTCATAATAACTCCTATCTTGAGTTATTGTAACATAAAAATAATCACATAATTCAATTTGGCTCTACAATTAAAAGTTAAACTATGTTTATACCATTTCCCTTAATTTTTTTAATTGGTCTCTTATTTCCGCTGCTCGTTCAAAGTCAAGAATTTTTGCAGCTTTATGCATGTCTTTTTCAAGTTTTGATATAAGTTTTGGTAAATCTTTTTTGTCTATTCCTAAATCTACCATTTCTTCTGCAACAATATCCTCAAAATCACGATAGCTTGCTACAAGTGAAAGTAAATTATTTTCGATTGGTTTTTTAATTGTTTGAGGAATAATTCCGTATTTCTTGTTATGTTCAAGTTGAATTTCGCGTCTGCGATTAGTTTCATCAATAGCTCTTTGCATAGAATCCGTAATTTTATCTGCATACATAATAACTTCACCGCAAGCATTACGTGCAGCACGTCCTATTGTTTGGATTAAGCTTGTATCTGAACGCAAGAAACCTTCTTTATCAGCATCCATAATAGCAACAAGTGAAACTTCAGGTATATCAAGTCCCTCTCTTAAGAGGTTAACTCCGATTAGAACGTCAAACTCTCCTAATCTTAAATCACGCAAAATTTCAACCCGTTCAATAGATTTTATGCCGCTATGGAGATATCTAACGCGAATTCCTTCTTGTAAAAAGAAATCGCACAAATCTTCTGCCATTCGTTTTGTTAGAGTTGTGATTAAAACACGTTCATCTTTCTTTGCACGTTTTGCTATTTCTTGTTTTAAATCAGCGATTTGTGTTTCAATTGGTCTTACTGAAATCTTTGGATCAACAAGTCCTGTAGGACGGATAATTTGTTCAACAAGTTGAGTTGATGTCTCTTTTTCAAAATTCCCAGGAGTTGCAGAAATATAAACCTTTTGTCCGACTTTTGCAAAGAATTCATCCCATTTAAGAGGGCGGTTATCTTTTGCACAAGGGAGCCTGAAGCCAAAATCAACAAGAACTTGTTTTCTTGAAGCATCACCGTGATACATTCCGTTAAGCTGTGGAAGAGTTACGTGAGATTCATCAATTACAGTAAGAAAATCACCTTTAAAATAATCTAATAGTGTAGCAGGAGCAGAACCAATCGGTCTGCGCTCAATTATACGAGAATAATTTTCAATTCCTGAGCAATAACCCATTTCCTTAATCATTTCCATATCATACTTTACTCTTTGCTGAAGTCTTTGAGATTCAAGAATTTTATTTTGGCTTTCAAGTTCTGCCACACGACTTTTTAGCTCTGTCCTTATCATATCAAGAGTTTCATCTTCGTTTTCATCATAAGCGATATAATGAACCGCAGGGTAAATATAAACTGATTCCGGAGATTCTAATATTTCACCAGTTAGGTGATCTATCCGAACGATTTTTTCAATCTCATCACCAAAGAAATATATTCTTGTTACAACTTTCTCATAAGCCGGCATGATTTCTAATATATCGCCGCGGGCTCTAAAGGTTGAACGTTCTAGTTCTACATCGTTTCTCGTATAACGTGTCATTACAAGATGTTTTATTAAATCATTTCTTTCTAAAGTGTCACCTACAGAAACTTTTATTGTTCCTCTAAAGTAGCTTTCAGGCAAGCCTAAACCGTATATGCAACTAACTGAGGCGACAATTATAACATCATTTCTTTCGTATAAACTTCTTGTCGTATTATGTCTTAAACGGTCAATTTCATCATTTATACTTGCGGATTTTTCTATATAAGTGTCTGTTCTTGGGATGTAGGCTTCTGGTTGGTAATAATCATAATACGAGATAAAATATTCAACCGCATTATTAGGAAAAAGTTCCTTAAACTCATTATAGAGCTGTGCTGCAAGTGTTTTATTATGGGCAATTATAAGTGTTGGTTTTTGAACTTTTTCAATTACATTAGCAATCGTAAAAGTTTTTCCGGAACCTGTAATTCCAAGAAGTGTTTGAGCATCATCTCCCCTTTTTATTCCTTCAACAAGTTCTTCTATTGCTTTTGGCTGGTCACCGGAGGGTTTATATTTAGAAACTATTTCAAATTTTCTTTCCATAACAATATTATACTAGGATACTAAATTTTATCCAAATATTTGATTTATACGAGAATTCGTGTTAGTTTTTATTATATGAAAAAGAGAGTTGTTATAATTGGAGCCGGTCCGGCTGGGTTGTGTGCAGCATATGAACTATTAGATGCTAATCCTAATATTGAACTTATAATTATAGAATCTGAAAACAAAGTTGGAGGATTAGCAAAAACAATCTATGATGAAAATGGAAATGGTACGGATATAGGTCCTCATCGATTTCATTCTAAAAATGAAGATGTTTTGAATTTTTGGGACAAATTTCTTCTACCTCAAAATGCTCCTGCAATTGATGATATAATGCTTAATCGCAAGATTGAGTTTAATTCTTTAGGTGCTGATCCGGAAAAAGCAGATAAAGTCTTTTTGAAGCGAAAAAGATTCTCAAGAATTTTTTATAAAAACTGTTTTATTGATTATCCTATCAAATTAAAACCATCTACAATTCTGGCGATGGGAATTCCTACAACAATAATCGCAGGATTTAGTTATTTAAAGTCATGCATAAAAAAACTTCCTGAAACAAATTTAGAAACATTTATGATTAATAGATTTGGAAAGGTATTATATGAACTGTTTTTTGAAGGATATACTCAAAAAGTTTGGGGTGTGCATCCGTCAAAGATATCTAAAGACTGGGGTAGTCAAAGAATAAAAGGTATATCATTAATAAATATACTTAAAAATGCAATTTTATCACCGCTAAAACTAGTAAAAAATAAAGAAGTTTCCCTGATTGATGAATATTCTTATCCCAAATGGGGCGCATCACAATTATGGGAAATAATTTCGGACGAGATTAAAATACGCGGAGGCAAAATACTTTTAAATACGGAAGTTAAAGAGCTTGTAAAAGCTGATAATAAAATTTGTGCCGTAAAAGTGTTTAATAAAGATAAAAATACTTTTGAAGAAATTTTAGGTGATATTTTTATATCATCAATGCCGATAAAGGAACTTTTATGTAATATGAATGAGGTTCCGGAGAATATAAAAGATATTGCTAGTAAACTTGTATATAGAGACTTTATTTTAGTTAACTATATAGTTTCAAAATTTAACCTAAAAAATAATACAAAATCTCCTACAATAAATGACATAGCTCCTGATAGCTGGATATATTTGCAAGATAACGGAATTCATGCCGGAAGACTAGATATTATGAATAATTTTTCTCCATATTTGGTTAAAAACTTAAAAGAAGATATTGTCATAAATTTGGAATACTTTTGTAATGAAAATGATGATTTTTGGAACAAAGATGATAGCGAAATTATTAATTTTGGTGTAAGCGAGTTGGATAAATTAAAGGCTGTTAAAAAAGAAGATATTAAATCGTCGAAAGTTATAAGAGTAAAAAAAGCTTATCCGTCATACTTTGGTAGTTATGATAAATTTGATTTACTAAAAGATTATATAAATTCAATTGATAATTTATATTGTATCGGCAGAAATGGCTCACATAAATACAACAACATGGATCATTCAGTATTAAGCGGAATTGTTGTTTCACGAGTGCTTAACCAAAGTTTGAATAAGAACTTACTTTGGGATATAAATACCGATTCAGAATACCAAGAAACAAAAAAGATATAGTAAATATGTGTTTAAGTCTTAAATATTACTTATGCACTTTCTTTAGATTCAGACTTAGGAAGATGAAGTAGTTCTGCGTGATTATTCTCCTCTTGTTCTTCCTTTTCCTCTACCATCTTCTTGGTAATTGTGAATTTTTTGATATCATGCTTAGACGGAATATCATACATAACGTCAAGCATTAATTCTTCAACTATAGAACGCAAAGCTCTTGCGCCGGTTTTACGTTTAATCGCCTTTTTCGCTATTAAATCAACTGCTTCCGGTTCAAAATCAAGTTCTACATTATCCATTTCTAACAGTTTTTTGTACTGCTTAAGAACAGCATTCTTAGGTTCAGTAAGAATCATTTTAAGTGTATTTTCATCTAAAGCATCGAGAACTGCAAATACCGGAATACGGCCAATAAACTCTGGTATTAATCCGAATTTTAGTAAATCTTCCGGTTGAAGTTTTTTCAACATTTTTGAAGATGCTTGCTCTTTCTCTGCTTGAGTTTGAGCAACATTTCCAAATCCGATTGAATTACCGTCCTTAACACGATGTTCAATGATTTTATCCAAATCTACAAATGCACCGCCAACTATAAACAGAATGTTTTTTGTGTCAATCTGAATAACTTCCTGTTGAGGATGTTTTCTTCCGCCTTGAGGCGGTACATTAGAAAGTGTTCCCTCGATAAGCTTCAATAATGCTTGTTGAACACCTTCTCCTGATACATCTCTTGTAATTGAAGTGTTTTCAGATTTTCTTGCAATTTTATCAATTTCATCTATATAGATAATTCCTCTTTCGGCTTTTTTTGCATCATAATCTGCATTTTGATATAAGCGAAGAAGAATATTTTCAACATCATCACCTACATATCCTGCTTCCGTAAGAGTAGTTGCATCAGCCACAGCAAAAGGAACGTCAAGCATTTTAGCGAGTGTTTGAGCAAGCAATGTTTTACCTGAACCGGTAGGACCGACAAGTAAAATATTCGATTTTTGGATTTCTACATCCTCACTATTAGAGTCACTGTTATGTTTTAAACGTTTGTAATGATTGTAAACCGCAACAGACAATACCTTTTTAGCATCGTCTTGACCGACAATATGCTGGTCTAAGTATGCTTTTATCTCATGTGGTTTTGGTATCGGCTTATTTTCACTTTCATCTTTCTTTTTCTTAGATTCTTTATCGTTGCTATTTTTTGATTTTTCTTCTTTTTGTTCAAAAAACTCTTCGTCCAAAATCTCATTACATAGCTCTACGCATTCATCACAAATAAATACATCAGGACCGGCAATAAGTTTTTTTACCTGGTCTTGAGTTTTTCCGCAGAATGAACATTTTAATCTGTCGCTAACCGGCATAGTGCCTCCTTTTATAATTGAAAATTTAAAGTTGAAAATTGAAAATTTTTAAAATAATTTTCCATTTTCCATTTTCAATTTCCCATTGGGAATTATTCCTTTGTAATAACTTTATCAATCATGCCATATTCAAGCGCTTCTTGAGGAGTCATGATATAATCACGGTCGGTATCTTTTTCAATTTTCTTGATTGATTGACCTGTATTTGAAGCCATTATTTCATTCAATGTCTTTTTAATTCTCAAAATTTCTTGAGCTTGAATTTCAATATCAGTAGCCTGACCTTGGGCGCCTCCTAAAGGCTGGTGAATAAGAACTCTAGAATGCGGAAGAGCCATTCTTTTACCTTTAGTGCCTGAACAAAGTAAAAATGCACCCATAGAGGCTGCCTGACCTAGACATATAGTTTGAACGTCTGCTCTTATATGCTGCATTGTATCATATATTGCAAGTCCTGCTGTTACACTTCCTCCAGGGGAATTAATATATAACATAATATCTTTCTCAGGATTTTCACTATCAAGAAGCAGCATTTGCGCAACAATTAAATTTGCTACCATATCATCAATTTGAGTTCCTAAGAAAATAATTCTTTCTCTTAACAGTCTTGAGAAAATATCAAAAGCTCTTTCACCTCTTGAAGATTGCTCAATTACTGTAGGTACATAACTTGCAAAGCTCATTTCTATATTCCTTTCTTCTTTCTATTATTTATCCTATGGCTACATTATACATTACATTTATTATTTAACCAATAATCAATTTGTATGAAATTTATAATAAAATACTACATGTCATTTATTGGGTCTTTATAATTATACCATAGAAATAATAAAGTTCATAAAATAACGAAAATAAGTTCGTTTATTGTTCTACCTCAGTCCTTGTAAGAGTTGCAAAGTTAATGCAGGGGTTTGGTTGGCTGTGGGGTAAATATTACAATCGTTGTAATGCAATACTTGAAGTTTGATTTCTGTTGCAATGTGTGTTGCGGAGGCTTTCTTGAGGAGGGGTAAATGTATTTGGTTTAACGAAAAGTAAACAAGAGTTGTCTTTCTGAGGAGGGCAGAGGACTGCCCGACGAAGAATCCAGCCAATTATTGCACTAAGCATACAAGTTT
>CAJOOM010000125.1 GCA_905236775.1 Candidatus Gastranaerophilales bacterium | reverse complement strand
GCTTACATTTTATATAACGGCATTTTTTTCAAAAACTTTAGGGGTAAATGGGTAAATTTCGTAAAATTGTTACAAAAATTTACAAATTGTTACAATTTAGTAAGTATCATGTTTGTATGCAAAGAGAAAATAATATAATAAATAGAGTTGCGAATTTCTTAAAAGAGTATAATCTTCAAGATAAAACGGTTATTGTTGGTTTTTCCGGCGGATATGATTCTATGTGCTTATTGGATGTTCTTTCAAAGATTAAAGATTTACCGGAATTTATAGATTTTAATATAGTAGCTGCGCATTTTAATCACAATTGGCGTGGCGAAGAATCATTGAAAGAACAGGAAGTTTGCAGATTATTTGCAGTGTCTAAAGGAATTGAATTCTATACTAAAAATGCTCCGACAACTCTTAAAAAAACCGAAAATGATGCAAGAATTGCCAGATATGAATTTTTTGAAGAGGCTTATGAAGAATTTGATGCAGATGCAGTTTTAACTGCACATAATAAGGACGATAATGCAGAAACGGTTTTATATAGAATTATTAAAGGAACAGGTATTGTTGGCTTGAGAGGAATAGCAGAAAAAAGGAAATACTTTTATCGTCCGCTTTTAAAGACATACAGAGCAGAAATTTTAGAATATTGCAAAGAGAATAACTTATCACCAAATAATGATTCTTCAAATTCTGATACATCATATAAAAGAAATTATTTGAGATTAAATGTTATGCCATCGCTGGAAAAAATTAATCCTGAAGTCAAAGAGTCATTGAATATCTTAGCGCAAAATGCTATTTCTGATAACGAAATTATAGAATCTTATTTGTCGGATTTAAGACCTAAAATATTCAATAAAGAAAGTATAATAACTGAAGAATATAAAAAATTATCGGAACCTGTTAGAAAACGTTTTTTGTACGAATTCATTCAGATGATTGGACTTGATTATGATTCAAAAAAAGTTATAGAGTTGCAAAACTTTATTGAATCAAATATAGATAAAAAAAATGGAGCAACACTATCTTTAACAACATCTATGTGGCTTTATGCAGATAATAAAATAATAGAAACTATTCCGCATAAAAAAGAAATTGATATTAATAAAATATCACCAATTACTGTCACAAAAGAGGGGAATTATAAATTTGGAGATAAATTATTTACAATAAAAAAATATAATCAAGAGCAGTTATTTGTTTTTCCGGAATCAACTGCGAATTTCGCATATATTGATATATCAGAAATAGGATTTCCTCTTATATTAAGAACAAGAAAAGATGGTGACATAATCACACCTTTTGGAATGAGAGGCTCAATGAAACTTAAAAAATATATGAATGCAAAAGGTGTAAATAAACATAAAAGAGATGAGATACCCCTTTTATGTAATGAAGAAGAAGTATTATGGGTATCCGGTGTAGGACTTAACAATAAAATTGGTGTTAAAATAGCACCTACACACGTAATTGAATTAAACAATGTATAAAAGAGAATGTATTATGACTAATGAAAAAAAATTAAATATTTTGTATAAAGAAGAAGAGATTCAGGCAGCAATTCATAAATTAGCTGAAAAATTAAATGATATTTATGCAAATGAAGAAATCTATCTTATTTGTGTGCTAAAAGGATCGGTAATGTTCACTGTTGATTTAGCAAAGAGATTAACCATGCCGGTAAAAATGGAATTTATAAGACTTTCCAGCTATGGCTCGGGAACAAAGTCCAGCGGAAATATTAATTCTGTGAATATTTCTCTTTCGGATTTAAATAACAAAAACGTAATAATCGTAGAAGACATAATTGATACAGGTCATACCGCAAAATTTTTGATTGATTATTTAAAAAGCAATTATAGTGTAAAATCTCTGAAATTTTGTTCTCTTTTGGATAAAAAAAGCCGAAGAGAATTGGATATAAATGCTGATTATTATTGTTTTGATATTGATGATAAATTTATAGTGGGCTACGGTTTGGATCTTGATGAACAATATCGAAATTTACCATACATAGGTTATATTGAAGATTAATATTGTTTTTAATTAGCATAACAGCTTGAAGCGAGATTTGTACGCATTTTACTTAAAGCTCTTGCTTCTGTTTGTCTGATACATTCTTTTGTAACTCCAAATATTTTCCCAATATCTTCAAGAGTAGTTTTCGCAAAATTTTCCAATCCAAATCTCATTTTAATAACAGTCTGCTCTCTGTCCTTTAGCACAGAAATTACCTGCTTTAAATCTTTTTTAAGTTCTTCGTATTCGATATTTTCTTCAACTGTAGATTTATCATCAGCAATGATTTCAGCGACAGATAGTTCACTACCATCTTTGCCGTCAAAACTGCCTTCTATTGATACAGTCGATGTATAAGCAGATAAGAAAGATTCAATCTTTTCCGGCTCAACATTCATTTTTTCAGCAATATCGCGTGTAGAAATTTGAGAGTTGCTATTTTTTTCAAGTTCGGCTTTTATTTTAGAGTATTTTGATAATGTTTCTTGTACATAAACCGGAATTTTCATGCAATGAGATTGTTCAGAGATTGCTTTAAACATAGCTTGCTTAATCCACCAAGTTGCGTAAGTTGAAAACCTGTAACCAAGTGCAGGATTAAATTTATCTATTGCAACAAGTAATCCTAAATTCCCTTCTTGAATCAAATCTACCATAGGTAATTTTGATACGTGAATAGCTTTTCTCGCAATTGTCAAAACTAATTTTAAATTTGATTGAGCTAAAATTTTTCTGGCTTTCTCGTCACCGTTTTTTGCTTTGTACGCAATTTCTTTTTCTTCTTCTGCGCTTAGATTGGGGTAATTGTTTGCTTTTCTTACATAAGCGCTGAACTCGTCTGAGATGTAAGATGTTACGGGATTTGTAATTCTGTTTTGTTCGTTCATACTTCTAAACTCCTATAATTTTATTTAAGGTAAATGTCTTAGTTCAAAGGATAAAAATCAACCGATACACATAACAAATTATCCTTATATACTTATGATATATCAAAGATATAAAAAATTCAATATTTTTGTTAAGAAATGTTAAAAAAAGAGGGCTATTTTTAAAAAAGTTTTACATAACTTAACATTCTGAGCATAATAGGGATTTAGAATAAGTCAAACTTAGAAATGAAAATATTATATCTTGTTTAGTAATTGTATTTGTTATAGAGTGAATATGTGAGTCTTTGTATCAAACTATGTAGGGCAAGGATATGAATATTTCAAAAATAGCGATAAATGCAAGTCATCGAAATTGGTGTAATAATTTTTTAAGGGAACAAAATAAGTCAACGCACCTTGTAAGACAGCTGTTAAAAGAAACTTCAATATATAACCCAATAAGTTATGACAAAGAAATTAACAATATCCTAAAACGGTATGAAAAAAGTTTTTGGGGTTAATAGACAAATTGAGACGATATGTCGCAATAAGTATCTGGCAGACAGTTTTCTAAGAGAGACTTCCGAAAGAAAAGCCTTGAGGACTGTTTCTTAATAGATAAGCTTGGAAAGCAAGCCAAACAAATTTTGACAATTTAATAATGAAATCGGGACACTCTGCCGAAAGAAAAGTTGACTAAATGTCAAGTTTTCTTGAGAGACTCTGCCGAGAGAAAAAGTCCGGTGGACTATTTCTCGAGAGGTAAGCTTGGAAAGCAAGCCAAACAAATTTTGACAATTTAATAATGAAATCGGGACGTAGCAAGGACTCCACGAGCAAGGTGACTAAATGTCACGTTGCGAGAATGAGGGAATTGGTAGCGTAAGCTAGCAAGCTGCGACCTATAATTAACAATTAAATATGAAATCGGGACGTAGCGCAGCTTGGTAGCGTACCACCTTGGGGTGGTGGGGGTCGCAGGTTCAAATCCTGTCGTTCCGATTTTTTTTACATACAAGTTTAACGTACAGGATTTGAACCTTTGCATCTTTATCTTCAAACTATTTTTGCACTCTCAAAAATTATGCTCATCAAAATATATTTCCCCCTCCTGTCGTTCCGATTTTTTTGATGTACTTATTAGTTTTACTGACAGGATTTAAACTCAATATGTTTAATTATTAAATTCTAAAATCTCATTATCATCAGGAACAACAACATTATTTAGTTTTAGATTCTTTACATCCTCTCTTGTAACTGTTAAGTGGCTTACTGTGTCCATGTGGCTTGCGATTATGGTTGAATTTTTTGCATAATTTGATATTGATTTTGTATCCTCAATATCCATAATCAACCTTTCACCCTCACCAACTAATACAGTAGCGCCGCATGCATTTATAACAATTATTTCAGGGTTGAATTTATCAATAGCCGTACTTACTTCATCGCACCAGATTGTGTCCCCTGCAACGTATAATGTTTTTTCTTCGTCAGATTTAAACACTACTCCCATAGCATCATAAGGCATTCCGATTTTCTCACACATTGGTTTAACTACTTCACGTCTGCCGTGCTGACATTGGGTTTTGAATAGTTTTACCCCCTCAAAATCTGTTCCGTTTTCAGAAATAATACGAACATCATTAAATCCAAAATTTTTAATAATGTTCAAATCTGCTTCATTCTGAACAAAGAACGGAATATTTTTATCCAATGCACTAACAGCGAATTCATCAAAATGATCAGGATGAAAATGGGTTAATATAACCGCATCAAGGGGTAAATTATTTATATCAAAATCCTTTGGCAAATCAACTCTCGGCTGTCTGACCTCAGAATTCATTGCCCCCTCAAACCCCGGCATAAAATCTTTTGGCATCAACCACGGGTCAATTAAAAATCTTTTATTATTGTACATAATTATAATTGTTGCATTTCTGATTTGATGAATTTTCATAATTGAATCTTCGCTATATATTTAAACTTCATTTACCCCTGATGGCAGAGCGCGTGATCATGACCTTCACCACCACAAGTGTTTACTCCTGTTTCAAGAGAATTAGCCATATATTTTTCTAAAACTTCTCTTATTGGTAATTCAGGGCAACCCGCAACAACTTCAACTCCGTTTTGTGCAAACATCATCATTGGACGTCCGCCCATTCCGCCTGCTAAAACTTTGCTTACTCCCTGTTCTGAAATCCAGGCGGCACTCTGACAAGATATACCTTCTTCGGGAACTCTTTCTTCAATACTCAATATTTCTCCCGTTTCGGGATTAACTTCCGCAAAAGTGAAAGATTCACAATGTCCGAAATGTACACATAATCTGCCTTCTGCCGTAGGAATAGCAATTTTCATAATTTTATCTCCTTTTAACTTATCGATATTGTTTTGCAAGAGAATAGCACTTTCTAACGCTTCCGTATCGGTCATTCCGTGATTTTGTGCGTATTC
>CAJOOM010000124.1 GCA_905236775.1 Candidatus Gastranaerophilales bacterium | reverse complement strand
TAAAACCAAAATCAAGAAAAACAAAAACAGAATTATCAAAAGCGGAAACAGAAGCTCCAAAAGAAGATCCAAAAACTGTTTCTGATTCAAAACCGGAACTTGAAACTCCAAAATCAAAAACAGAAGCTCCTAAAGAAGAGCCAATGCCTGTTAAAACAAAATCAAGAAAAACAAAAGCTGAAGCATCAAAACCGGAAATAGAAACACCGGAATCTCTAACATATAGACCTATTGTATCATCAATGTCAGATAGCGATTTATATTTAGAATATAAAAATTTGGAAGATATAGTTCAAAATCTTCCTAACAATCATCCTGTATATGAAAGATTTGTAGAATTAAAAGATGCGCTACAAAAGAGAAATTATGATATTAAAAATGGCGAACTTATAAAAATAAATCAAGATGTTAACGAAAGAAGCACTGCCGAAGTCGTTAATGATTATCTTGAAGATAAGTGGAACAATTTTAAAGGTTTATTTAAACGTGAATCTAAAACGATAAAGCCAGACTCATCAGAATTACCTGAAAATAATTTGGATAAACAAATTAAAACCATAAATAATCCTGAATCAATAAAAGAGTTAACATACAGACCAACTGTATCATCAATGTCGGATGGTGATTTATATGTAGAGTATAAAACATTGGAAGATATAGTTCAAAATCTTCCTAATAATCATCCTGTATACGAAAGATTTGTAGAATTAAAAGCTGCGCTACAAAAGAGAAATTATGATATTAAAAATGGCGAACTTATAAAAATAAATCAAGATGTTAACGAAAAAAGCACAGCTGAAATTGTAAACGATTTCCTTGAAGATAAGTGGAATAGTTTTAAAAATTTATTTTGAAACAAATCTGAAAATCAATTTCTATAGATAAAAATCTACTGAAATTACCTTTTTTAACAATTTGTCATATAATAAAATTATGGAAGAAAAGGCTGTTAAAAAAGTTATAGGATTAATGTCCGGAACATCTTGTGATTCAGTAGACTGTGCTCTTTGTGAAGTTTATCCGGATTTATCCGTTAAACTTATTAAAGGAATAAATTATTTATATCCGGAACATGTCAGAGCAAAAATTTTTCAAGCCTTTAGAAATGAATTAAGCATAAAAGAGCTTTGTCAGCTTAATTTTATAATAGGAAGATGTTTTGCGGATGCTTGTAAAATATTGATTGGTGAATTTGGAAAGCCGGATTTAATTTCAAGTCACGGTCAAACTATTTATCATTATCCGTTTGATGAAAAAATTGACAATATACCCCTAAAAAGCACTTTACAAATAGGCGAAAGTTCTATTATATCTGCTCTAACAGGTTGCACTACTGTATCAAATTTTAGAGAAAAAGATATGGCAGTGGGTGGACAAGGCGCTCCGCTTGTATGTTTTGCTGATGAACAATTTTTTAAGAATAAATATACAAATTCAAATGGAGATTACAAGAATTTTGCAATACAAAACATAGGCGGAATATCAAATGTTACAGTAATTTCAAATGATTATGATACGTTCGGTTTTGATACAGGATGTGGAAATATAATGATTGATTATTGTACTCAAAAGTTTTTTAATAAAAAATATGATAAAGACGGTGAAATAGCTGCTTCCGGTAATATATGTGAAAGTTGGCTTGATTGCTTGCTGCAGGATGAATATTATTATATTGAACCCCCAAAAACTACAGGAAGAGAGTATTTCTCAGTGCAATATATAGAAAATGCATTAAAAACAGCTCCGGAAGAACCGAGAGACATAATAGCTACTATAACAGCTTTAACCGCAAAAAGTATAGCTAAAGCATATGATAGATTTGTATTTCCGAACGTTCATATTGATGATGTCGTTGTAGGTGGTGGCGGTGCTTATAACAAGACTATAATGAAATTTCTAAGGATGTATTTACCTAAAAATGTTGGATTAAAAACGCATGAAGATTTTGGAATTTCTAATAATTATAAAGAAGCAATGGCATTTGCCCTATTAGGATATTGCTGTTATTATGGTATTCCATCAAATATTCCATCATGCACGGGAGCAGCTAAAAGGGTTGTATTAGGGAAAATTAGTTATTAAAAAATTTCGTGCTACAATACAATTGTAATAGCATAAGGAGCGATATATGACAGAAACAATTACTAGAGTAATAGATAGAATAAACTCACCTGAAGATTTAAAAAAGCTTGAAATAAAAGAATTATATTATTTATCTGATGAGATGAGAAAACTAATTATAAAAAAAGTAAATACAACAGGTGGTCATTTTGGCCCGAATTTGGGTATTATTGAAGCTACTGTTGCTATGCATTATGTATTTAATTCTCCTGTTGATAAGTTTGTTTTTGATGTATCTCATCAATGTTATCCACATAAAATAATAACCGGAAGAAAAGAAGGTTTTATGAATCCGGATTATTATTCAAAATATACCGGTTATACAGCGCCTGAAGAGACAGAGCATGATATGTTCAAGGTCGGACATACATCTACTTCTATAAGTCTAGCAACTGGACTTGCTAAGGGACGAGATTTGGTAGGCGGAAAAGAAAATATTATTGCAATAATCGGTGACGGTTCTCTTACCGGAGGTGAAGCCCTTGAAGGACTTAATAATGCTGCTACATTAGGAAGCAATATAATTATTATTGTTAACGATAATGATATGTCTATAGCAGAAAACCAAGGCGGAATATGTAATTTGTTAACAGAACTTAGAGAAAATAATGGTGATGTTGAAAATAACTTCTTCAAAGCACTCGGTTTTGAATATTATTATGTTGCTGACGGTCATAATATTGAAGACATGATAGAAGTGTTCTCAAAAGTTAAAGATACCGACCATCCGGTTTTAGTACATTTACATACTATAAAGGGGAAAGGGTTTGAACCTGCAGTTCTTAATAAGGAGCCATTCCATTGGATTCTGCCTAATACGCTTGACAAACTTAATCAGCCTGCTTCTCCACAAGAGGAAAGTTACGAATCTATAACAAAAGATTATATACTTGAAAAAGTAAATGCAGGAGAACCTGTTGTTGCAATGAATGCAGCAACCCCGGGTGTTTTTGCTTGGAATAAAGAGTTTAGAGATAAATTGGGTTCTCATTATGTTGATGTTGGTATAGCAGAGCAACATGCTGTCGGTATGGCATCCGGTATTGCAAAAAGAGGTGGAAAACCGATTCTGGGATTGATGAGTTCTTTTGTTCAAAGAACTTATGACCAATTATCGCAAGACCTGGCGCTTAATAATAGTCCGGCAACTCTTTTAATTTTCTGGGGTGGAATATCAAATGCCGATGCTACTCATCTATGTACGTTTGACATCCCGCTTATTAGTAATATTCCGAATATTATCTATCTGGCACCAACTTGCAAAGAAGAATATGTAAGAATGCTTGATTGGTCAGTAAATCAAAAAGAACACTCTGTTGCAATAAGAGTTCCTTTTGAAATTAGTTATTCCGGAGAAGAAGATAATACTGATTATTCAATTTTGAATAAATTCAAACTTGTAGAACAAGGAGAAAAAGTTGCGATAATAGCTCTGGGTTCATTCTTTAATAAAGGCAAAGAAGTTAAAGAAATGCTTAAAGAGTCAGGCATTAATGCAACTCTTATTAATCCAAGATTTATTACCGGTATCGATAAAGATATGTTAGAGAAATTGAAAACGAATCACTCTTTAGTAATTACTCTTGAAGATGGTGAAATAAATGGAGGATTCGGAGAAAAAATAACTCGTTTTTATGGAGACTCCGAAATGAAAGTCTTAAATTTTGGTTCAAAAAAAGAATTTACTGACAGAACTCCAATAGAAGAACTTTATAAAAGATACCATTTAACGAATGAGTTGATTGTAGAAGATATCAAAAAGTTAATATAAAATATTAGTGGAGTTTATGTAAATAAATCCGCAAATTTCAATATGATAGGACCTGCTTTAATTTTTAAAGCAGGTCCTATTTAAAACTTATATTAGCTTGTTTTGTAAAAACAGAACTTTGCAATCAAATTATTATTTGGAAAGAGTAACTTCTTCATTGTTTTGTTCTTTAACTTGATTGTTTTCAGTAGTTCTTCTAACACCTCTAAAAATAAAACCTGTATTCAAGTATGGTATAATTAACTCATCCAACTCTCTATTAATCATATATTTAGCTTGTTCAGGAATGTCCCAAGGTTGATTAATAAGTTCAAATCCTATTTTTTTATACTCTCCGCGTAACCAATTTCTATCTGTGTTTGTTTCGTCACAGTATTTCTCGATTAATTCTTCTTGAAGAGTTGCATGTTCTCTAATTTGTATTGCGCATCTTGACAGATAGTCCGCAGGGAATAGCAACCTGCCACCTTCAAATTGTGCATAAATATTTCTCGCCACCATAGGATTCTTCGGTAGTTCTATTTTCTTGAATAAGCTTTTAATCTTGTCTCTGTCTTCTGAAACATTTATAGACATTGATTGCTGAACTTTAGCTCTCAAAACAGGCTGTAATCCTAATTTTTCAATAGCTTTAGGTGTATTACTTTTTATATCTTTTAAATTACCCACATATAAAATCGGATTGTATTGTTCAAAATTATCAATTGGAAGAACCTGTCTTTTTTCTTTATCAAAATATGTATAAGCAAAGAAGTACGCAACCATAATATTTCTAGTCACATCCAAGTAGTTTGACACGTAGTTATAATGCTTAGAAATTGCCTCTAAATCCATCTCAAAATTATAATCAAGAACCCTAAAGTTTTGCGTTCTTGTATAATATGGCATCTTTGATACTAATTTTAAAAATTCTTGTTTTTTTATCCAATCTACACTATGTCTAATTCTTTCTTGACCGTCAGCTAATTCGTATCTTTGACTGGTTGGTAAAAATTCATAGTCTCGATTAGCACCTCTATATATTAGAGGATTAAATTCCATACCTGCTAATAAAGCGAATTTATTAGGCTTTGTTTCTACAAAAGTTCCAAGGATTTCATTAGTTGTTACCAAACCATGCCTGTTAATTAGACTGTATGCAAGATTTTCATCGTTCATTATGTCTATATATTCGTTTAATGTTGGCAAAACTATGTCTGGATTATTCTTATCAATTGGAATTGAAAAAGTTATATACCCATCTTCTCCTTGAATAATTGCCATCAGCACACTCCTCTCACTTATATCTATACAACTGTTATTATAAATCATACAATGTTAAAAGGAAAAGAATTATTACAAATATTTACAAAGGATAAAATCAAATAAATAAGAATAAGTAATCGTCAAAACTATTTCTATATTAGGCTATTTCTTTAATAGTTTAACTAATCCTTCTAAAGCGAGTAAGTAGCTATTTTCTTTAAATCCGACTACTTGTGCAACACATACTCCGGAAATTAAAGAAGTATGTCTGAATTCTTCGCGTGAGTGAATATTTGTCATATGTATTTCGACAGTTGGTATATTAATTGCTGCTATAGCATCACGAATAACTACACTTGTATGAGTATAACCTCCGGCATTTATTAGTATTCCGTCATAAACTCCCTTTGCAGATTGAAGTTTGTCAACAATATCTCCTTCATGGTTCGATTGCCAAACATCAACTTCTGCACCAAGTTCAGCTCCTCTATTTATAACTGAATTCTCAATATCGCTTAAGGTTGTGTTACCATATTTATCTGGCTCTCTTTGACCAAGCATATTTAAATTTGCACCATTAATTAACAAAATCTTCATTTTTTATCCTCTAAAAATTTAATATCTATATAGTTCCGCATAAAGTCCGTTAGTTTTATTGTTTGAGTATGTTATTTACCCTATACATTTACCCTATACATTTACCCCTATTTATTATACAATAGAAAAAGAATGAGAGGAATATTATGATTAATAAACGCTGGTATGATTCAGACCCTATTTTAAAAGAAGCTTTAGAACTTTTAAGGCTTTCTCCTGATGATACAAAGAGTGAAGCTGCAAGTTTTATGCTTAAGCTTCAAGAACAAGTTGCAAGTGATGTTTTAGAGCATGTCTATGAAATAATAGATACATATCAAGGCAAGGGAAACCGCTGGTATGACAATGACCCTATGATGTTAAAAGGTGTGGAATTATTGAGAAATGCTCCTGCTAATATACAAAGAATTGCAGCATTAAAACTTTTGGTTGCTCTTGAGCAGAAATCTTTTGACGGAGTAGAATTATCATAATGAAAGATGTTCAAAACCTAAAAGATACTCGGGGAATTGATATCCAAAAAGTCGGGGTTAAAGGTGTTGAGCTTCCGCTTACAATACAAAGAAAAGATGCTGATGATATAACAATTTATTCATCTGCAACAGTTGGAGTGTCTTTACCTGCTGATTATAAAGGTACTCATATGTCACGCTTTGTAGAAGTTTTAAATGAATGGCATACTAAGCACCTTTTAGGTATTGATATTAAAGGTTGTCTGGAGGCAATTGTTAAAAAGCTTAATGCAAAAAACGGGTATTTAAAATTCGATTTTAAGTATTTTATAAATAAAAAATCTCCAGTTACAAAAATATCTGCTCCGATGTGTTATGATTGTTTTTTTGAGGGAATTTTAGATAATTATAATGAAGAAGATGAAGAATATAGATTTTATCTTGGTGTAAAAGTGCCTGTGACAACACTCTGTCCTTGTTCTAAAGAAATATCCGAGTATGGTGCGCATAATCAAAGAGCAATTGTCTCCGTTAAAATTACATATCCTGAAGATGAACATATTTGGCTTGAAGATTTAATCGGTGGAGTCGAAAAATGTGCTTCAGCGGAGTTGTATCCTCTTTTGAAAAGAGAAGATGAAAAATATGTAACAGAATATGCATATGATAATCCAAAATTTGTAGAAGATGTGCTGAGAGATGTTGTACTTATGTTAAGAAAAAATGAAATAATCGATTCTTTTGAAGTTGAATGTGAATCTTTGGAAAGTATTCATAATCATTCTGCATGGGCATATCAACAAGAGGGATAAGTACAGAATTTATGCGCAAATACTAAATTCTTTTTATTTCAGTAAGAGTCGGATCCAGCAATCTGCGTCCTAAATTTTCAAAATTAATTGCAAATAATGTCTTGCTTCCATACTTAATCATTTTTTCAACAACTCCGTTGCCATACTTTGCATGAGTTACAGCATCTCCCTGTTGAATGGGATCGCTTGTAACCATATCTTCCTGAGGTATGTCTGCATCATAAACAGGAACAATTGGTGTATTTGAAGCTCTTTTTTCAAGGATTTCATTACTGTCATCATATTCTTGAATTGTTTCAGTTTGATTTTCTCCAAAATCTTCCAGTAAACCATAATCATTTTCTTCTTCTTTTTCGGTTTGTTCTTCTTCTAAAGAGGTTTCCTCTAATAAACTATCTTCTTCTAATATTTCTAATTCATTATCTTCACTGTTTAATTCATCAATTAAGTCTAAATCCGTGTCAGAGATGTCTTCTAAAGTTTCTGTTTTTGCCGGAGTTGTGTAAACTTTATCAACATCTTCCATAAGCTGTTTTTCTGTATCTTCATCGATGCTCTCTAAGCTGTCATCATCTGACATATCTACAATAATATCTTCTTCAGAAGCTTCATCAGGGTTCAATTCTACGATTTCGTCTAAATCTTGAGAAAATTCATCATTGTCTATCGGTAAAACTTTTGTTTCTTCTGATAAATCTGTATCTAACGTGTTTTCAATACTACTTTCTTCTGGTATAATATCGTTACTGTTTATTAAATCATCAACATCTGCATCGATTTCTATCTCTTCTGTATCATCTGACTGGACATCTTCTTGAGATTTAATATCTTCGTTGTCGAGTTCTATCTCTGTTTCTTCAACTAATGAAGATTCATTTTCTAAATCTTCGGTAGAAATAACTAAATCTTCTTCGTTATTTAAATCATCTGGTACATCTAAAGAATTGATTTCTAAATCATCTTCTATGATTTGTTCTTCTGATTCATCGTAAGAAAAATCTTTATCACTTTTTTCTAAATCTTCTATAGCAAGGCTATTTTCTTCATCGTTATTATTATCAAGTATTACAGGTTCTTCTTCAATATTTTCGTGTATGTTTTCAGAAGAATCTGTGTCTTCGATAATTTCTCCATCTTCGTCGAATAAATTTATTTTTTCATTTGTATTGAAATTTTTTGCTACAGAAGATAGAACAGTTTCAGATTTTTCATCTATTGCAGAATATATTTCTTCTTGGTTCATTGAAGGCACTTTGTCAGTATGTTCTTGTATATCTTCTATAATACTCGATTCATCATCACCAAGTTCTTGTTCAAGAATTTCTAATTGAGTTTCATCTTCAATTGTGTCATCATTATCATTGTTTTCATCTTCTGTTATAACAGTTTCAGCCTCAATTAAGGCATTATCATTCTCTGCTAAGATATCTTCAGTATCAACATCAACATCAGTGAAAGTTTCAGTTTCAGTTGTATTATTTAATTCTTGATTAGGATTTTCATCGCTTTCTTGTAAGTCATCAAGCAATGTATCTTCATTTATAGATTCTTCCTCTTCAGTGGTTTCCGCATCTATTTCTAGCTCGCTGTTATTTTTTGTACTTAATTCATCCGAAGAAACAGGAATATCCTTTTGAATATCCGGATTTGGATTATATTCTATAGTTTCATCAATTATTTGGGCATTAGATAGCAATGGTATATAATTGAGAGCTTCGCCTGCTGACAAATACATACTTGTTTTTGTAGGCTCTAAAAATGCTGAATATATTTCAAAGATTTTTTTATTTGTTAAAGATGGTTCAATAATAAAATTATCAAACAAATTCTTCATATCATTTAAATACTGAAATTTTGAATGAGTAATAATTGTAGTTGGTATTTTTGATTTTGATAAAGCAAGTTTTAGATTCTGTTTTGAAACAGTGTTGGCTGTTTCTAAAATAACGTGAGTATTTTCTTTGTCTTGTATTTTTTCATAAATGAATGTTAAATACTTATTTAAAAACGGAGTGTCTAGTTTAGAAAAATCAATAACAACACAATCTTCAGATAAAATATTTTCTATAATCTCAACTTCTTTTTTCTTTGTTGCAAAATAGCCTAATTTTTCAAATTTGGATAGTTTGTTTTTTAACACTAAAAGTTTAAATATGTGCTTATTGTCAACCATGTCATCAACGATTGTTTTTAAAGTTTCAAATGGCACAAAAGGGACTGTTTTTGAATATTCGGAAAGTTCTTTGAAAATCTCTATAATGGTAGATTTGCTGTCAGAAGTTGCATCTGATAAGCAGGAATCATAAATAAAAGAAAGAGAATCTGTATTTAGAGGTAATTTAAAGTCTATACCGGCAACGTATTTTTTCGATTTTATTACACCAAGAGTGTCCAGAATAATTGTATTCAGATTTAAGTTCTTAAATTGTTTTGAAAAATTTCTGACTAATAAGTTATGTAAATTTGGTGAATCTATGCTCATTAGCATTTTTTTATCAAAAGCCGAATAATCAATTACAATATTGTTATTATTTTCTATAGTTTTACCGATGATAATAGGTTTTTTTGACGGGATGGAATTACTGATAATATTTTCAGTAAAGCTTTCTATTTGAGAATTTTTGTCCGGTAATGTGTTATCATAATTTGTTAATTTATTATCTTTGTATATGAATAAAATTTTTGCATTTACAATAGATATATCTCCAAAAAATTTTAATTGCGAAATTTGTGCAATATAGCTTTTTTCAGCACCGTCAATTTTTACAAAAGAGGATAAGCATACATCTTTTCCGGCTTCAAAAACTATAAATCCATCTCTTACTTCTATAATCTTCATTAAATGCCCTCAAAATGATATTATCATGAACATGCCTTTTCGTATAAAAATTGTAAACTATTGTAAAAATGTTTTAACTTACGAAAGAAATTACAATTTTATCTTTTATAGTTCTACTATTTTATTTAAGAGAATATGTACATTATATAGGGTTAATAACATTCAATCCTTTAAATTCAAATATATTAGATGTTTGATTATTCATAAATTTTTCAGCAAGTATAGTACCAATTATTGCTTCCAGCTCTCCCATTGGCATCATGTTGGACGGAAGTTCGTTGAATCCATGTTCTAATTTTAATATCGATTGCAAAAATTTGCAGTCAGCAGATGAGCGTTCTTTGTAGTTTGAATATAACTTTAATTTTTGTCTTGCAAGATATACTTCAAATCTTTTAACAACAGCTCCTTGTTCAGAAAGAGACATTAGTAAATCGCATCCTCTTGTTGAGAATCTTTGCATCCAATTATC
Source organism: Candidatus Gastranaerophilales bacterium (assembly GCA_905236775.1). Classification (GTDB taxonomy): domain Bacteria; phylum Cyanobacteriota; class Vampirovibrionia; order Gastranaerophilales; family Gastranaerophilaceae; genus CAG-196. Next base: position 8,437 of record CAJOOM010000124.1, on the reverse strand, counting down.
TCTATTTAAAAACATTTTTTCATCATTGTGTATAAGTTGATATTGTTTTGATAAAACTCTCCATTTCCCTTCAAGCATTGTGTTATCCCAAGGCAATGAAACACAAAATACTGAATTCTTTATAGAAACATAGTTATCGCAAAATAACTGTACATCACTCATAGAGAATAATTTATCTATATGAATAAGTTTTCCGCTTGCAAGTTCTCTTACAGCTACTCCGCTTTCTATAGAGGAAGATGCTCCTAGTGATATTCCTACAAGATGGGTTATCATAAGCCAAAATCCTCATCTTCCGGGATACTGGATTTGAGTTTTATTACTCTGTTTTCTGTATTAATGTTGTCTTTGGTGTTTTCATCCAGTTTTATATATACATCCATATTCTTTTTAGAAAGCTTTTCACTTTTCTGTTTGTCTATAAGTTTTTGTTTATTTTCTTCTAATAGTAATTTTGCAGCAGGAGAAATTGAATCTTTTTCTACTTGATTAATAACGTCTTGACGTAATTTTTGAATTTTCTCCTGTTCATTTTTAGACATACTTAATGCACTTCTGCCACGGTTTTCGTAGCTGTTATTATAACTATTTTTTAAAATTAAAATTTCAACTCTTCTATTTTTTGGATCTTTAGGAGAAAACGAATTCTCAAGAGGTCTTGTGTCAGCATATCCAATAGCACTGAATAGTGACGGACTAAAGTTGAATCGTGAAATCAAATATCTGACAACTGAAGATGCTCGTGCCGAAGAAAGTTCCCAGTTTGATGGGTATTTATCACTATTTATAGGATTGCTGTCAGTATGTCCTTCAACTCTCATTGCGTGTAAAACAAATTTTTTACATATTAATACACCTACATTATCTAATAGTTTTTTTGCTTTAGAGTCTAAATGTGCTGATGCCGGAGCAAAAAGATATTTATCATCAAAAGTCAGTAATAACCCCTTATCGGTTATTTGTGATGTTATTCCGTCTAATTCTCCTGCCTCAGAGAGTTTTTTTATTGAATTTTCAATGTCTTTGAATGATTCTTCTTCATATTTAGGACTTATATATTCCAGCATAAGGCTAGGAATAAAAGAATTTCCTTGTTGCTGGTCGAATATATTATTGCTGCCATCCAATAAAGACTGTTGACCATCTAACATAGTATTTTGACTAAATGCATTCTTTAAAGATTCTTCCAATTTCGCAAAATCAGATACATCAACTTGAGCAAGTGCGTATAAAACGACAAATGTCGCAAATAGTAGAGTGATAAAATCACCATATGAAACTAACCATCTTTCAAGATTTTCATGTTCCTCCGGCGGTTTTTTTCTAGCCATTCTTTGCCGCTCCTTGATCATTATTTAACAAGAATGATTGCAGCTTCCTCTCAATTAGAACAGGACTTTCTCCTGCTTGAATAGATAATATACCTTCTACAATCATATTTTTATATAAAAATACATCTTGATATATAAACTTAATTCTTGTACCGAGTGGTATCATAACTAAGTTTGCTGCAAACAAACCATAAATTGTTGCAACGAATGCAACTGCAATACCTGCACCCAGCTTTGACGGATCGGACAAATTCTGCATAACTTGAATTAAACCCATAACAGCACCAATAATACCTAGTGTTGGTGAATAGCCACCAAATGATTCAAATACTTTTGCTGCATTATGAACTTCCTGTTCTTGCTGGCTCAGTTGATTTTCCATCATTTCTCTTACAAGTGTCGGATCTGTGCCATCAGCAACGGCTCCTAACCCTAATACCATCAGACTATCTGTAGCATTTGCTGCCTCTTTTTCTAATGCAATAATTCCTTCTTTTCTTGCTTTAGTTGCGTACCCGCCTATCTCTGTAATAAGTGCGTTAAAATCAACTTTAGGCGGCATATATACATCTTTTAAATACTTAAAAGCAAGAGCTAATGTTTTAGGCGGAAAGCTTAATACAATAGCGCCTGTTGTACCTCCTAAAACGATAAACGCAGCTGTAATTTGCAATAATTGTCCGATGTTACCGCCTTCCATAGCTTGACCTGTTAAAATAAAACCGATACCTAAAAACGTACCAATTATTGCAAATATATCCATAACATTCTCCGCATTATATACTATTCCATCAATATTAAACTATATTTCTTAAGTGAATAAATCCTTTATATAGAGGAAGTTTTGTGTTTAAGGTTGATAATTAACATTTAAAGTATTCTTTAATTAAATAAAATGATTTTTAGGACAATATTTATTTATATTTTCTAGCTCCCCATCAGAATATTTTAAATTTTGTTCTGCTTTTTTTATGTAGTCTATTGAAAAATCTTTTTTAGAGGAATTTATCATATCATTTAAGTGATAGCCTTTCGCCTCATTTATTATGAATTCCAAGTTTCTAAAAGAAAATTTTCTTTCAGCCATGTGTTTTGATATTTTTTTTAATTCTATGTTATTTGCGTCAATAAATTGTTTAGAATTCTTTATTTGTTCAAGATTCGTTTTTAATGCCAAAATTGCTTTTTTGCTGAGTTACATTAATTCCATAAATTTTCATATAAATCTCCTTAACAATAAATTTTATGATATAAATAAACATTTGCAATAATATTGTTTACAAACGTTAACATTTTAGCAATTTTTTGCGATAATTTGTTTTTATATATATATGGTTATGAAAGTTTGTAGTGTAAATAATTTAGTATTCAAAAGTGCACAAGTAAGTACACCGGATGATTTTGCGCATAATGAAACTACGAAAAAACAAATTCGTGAATTAAGTAATATTACTCCTGATTATAATGTTACTACTCCGGTAAGTTATAGAAATACCGGTAGATATAAATTAGATAATGGATTGGACATTTATAGTTATAAAATGTCTAATGGATATAAAGTAAATATAGTTCCAATGAAAAATTCTCCAGCTGTTGTAAAAACCTATGTTAATGTAGGTTCAATGAATGAGACTTCAAATATTAAAGGAATAAGTCACTTTTTAGAACATATGGCATTTAATGGTACAAATGGAGAAAATGGACATATAGAGCTAAAACAAGGTGACTCTTTTAAGAAAATTGATAGTTTAGGCGGTTGGGCTAATGCTAGTACTAATTACGCAATTACGGACTATGTAAATTCCTCTCCGCTGCTAAATGATAAAGATTTAGAGACGCAAATTCAGGTTTTAGCATCTATGGCTGAGGATTTAAAACTTTCCGATGAAATGATTAAAAAAGAAAAAGGTCCTGTTTCATCAGAAATAAATATGATTTTAGATAATCCGCAAACTATATGTATGGATCAAACTGTAAGAACTTTATTTAATATTCAAAATCCGGCAGATGAACTTGTTGGAGGAAGTGTTGAACACATAAGAAATTTAACAAGAAAAGATGTAATGGATTATTATAATAAATACTATACTCCAGATAATATGAATATAGTTGTGACAGGTGATGTTAATCCTGATGAAGTGATAAAACTGATTTCTAAAAATTTTACATCTAAAAAAACATTTCAAGGTAATAGATATGAAGAAAAAATGAGTCCTATAACTTCTACAGTAAGAAAAGATTTTAAATCTGACAAAACGGCTTCTGCACAAATATGCATAGGTTTTACCGGTCCAAATAATAGTGATACAAAAGGGAAAATACTAAATGAATTGGCTGCAATGTATATAGATTCTTATGATTTTGGAATATCATCAAAATTAAAAAAAAGCAACACTTATTCATTTATAAGCAATGAAAAAATATCTACAAATCCGAATGCACCAATGTTTAACTATATTGTAATGAGTACAAATGATTCGAATTGTGAAGATTCATTGAAACTTTTATTTAATCAATTAAAAAATAATAAGCCAATAACAATTGATGTTTTGGATAGAATAAAGCAAAGATTAAAACTAACAAATGACGATATGTTAGAATATTCAGAAGCCGTAAATGACTCTATAGGGCGAGCTGTTTTGGATAATGATTTAGAATATGTCACAAATTATAATAAAATTTTGGATTCAATTTCTCCGGATGAGGTAAATAAAGCAATAGAAAATTATTATAATATTAAACAAGCTGCTGTAACAGTAGTTCATCCTGTGTTAAAAACGAACAATAATGAAAAAGTCTCATTTAAGGGTGCAGAAAATAGAGTTCCTATTGATGTAAATGATATAAGTGAATTTAAATTAAAAAATAATTACAATGTAGGATTTTATAATACCAATTCTAATAATATAAATATTGTTGCAAAATTAATATGTAATATTCCTTATACGAAAAAAGCCGGTGTAGCAGAAGTTTTAGATTTAATATATTCTGATGGCTTAAAAAATATGACGTCAGATGAATTTGACAAATTTAAAGACAATAATAATTTAATAATAAATATTTCTTCTGCGCAAAATGGCATAAATCTTATAGTACGAGGAGATAAAAATAATTATAAGCTTGGAATGCAGGCAATGCAAACATTACTTTATAATCCAGATATTTCAGATGAAAGTATTAAGCGTGCTGTAAAAAAGATAAAAGATTCGTATGTCAGATCTGAAATCACTTCCAAATACATACAAAATCGATTTGATGAACTTGCAAATCCGTATTTACCTACGTCCAGTGAAATTATAAATAATCTTGATAATATAACAGTTGATGATGTTAAAGAATTGCATAATTATTTATTAAAGAATTCATATGGAATAGTAACAGCAAATATTCCTAGAAATGCCGAAAAAGAAGTCAAGTCAAATATTTTACAATCTGTTGGAAAGATGAGGGAAGTAGAACCTAAAAAGATAAGACCAATAGAAATTTATCGTGAAATTAACAAGCCTTTAGTTTTTACGGTGGCAAATAAAAATTCACAAGCTGATATTACTCAAGTTTACAGATTTAAATATAATAATACAATTAAAGAAAATGCTGTCGGACAAATAATGAATTCAATACTTACAAGTTCAAGTATAGGTTTGTTTGATGTTTTAAGAGAAAAAGAAAATCTTGCATATTCTGTTCATTCAAATATTACAGGAATGGAAAATCAAGGAAAATTAACATTAAATATTTTAACAACGACTGATAATAAGGATATTGGTGAAGTAAATTATCAAAATATACAAAAATCAATAGAAGGTTTTAATAGACAGCTACAAGAATTAATAGAAGGCAAGTTTACTGATGAAGATTTAGAAAATGCAAAACGAGCATATAAAGCTTCATTGATTAATAATGAGGGCAATTTGCGTAAAATGTCTATGATTAGTGCCGGAATGGATTCTCCATACGGAATTAATATGAAAAATAAACTATATAAAGAAATTGATAAAGTCACAAAAGAAGATGTTATGAGTTATGCAAAATACATAACTTCTAACAGTCCTGTTTATTCAATAACTGCGACTCAAGATTCTTTAGATGCCAATAAAGAATTTTTGGAAAATTTGAAAAATTGTAGTGAAAATAATGAGTAAAAATTTATAATCCAATTTGGCGAATTACTTCATATACAGCTATAGCTACCGAATTGGACAGATTTAAACTTCTTTGTCCTTCTATCATAGGTAATGTTATTGCAGTTTCTTGAGTTACGTATTCTTGAGGTAGTCCCCTCGATTCCGGTCCAAAAACAAGAAAATCTCCATCTTTAAATTTTATATCTGTATATTTTTTCTTGGACTTGGTAGTTAAATAAAAAAATCTTTTGTTAGGAAATTGCTTAAAAAGTTCCTCCATCGATTCTATCTTGTGCAAATCAACGTTTTGGAAGTAATCCATGCCGGCACGTTTAACGTATTTGTCGGTAAGCGCAAACCCTAGTTTTCCTACAAGATATAGAGATGCTCCGGTACAGACACATAATCTTGCTATGTTTCCCGTGTTAGCTGGTATTTCAGGTTCATATAAAACTACATTAATTTTTGACATTTAAACTCTCTTTTCCAATAAGTATTTTTCTATATTTTCAGGCACAAATTCTTTTAAATTTCCTTTATATGTATAAACTTCTCTAACTGCACTGGAAGATATAAAGCTATGTTCAGGTTTTGTCATGAAAAATACGGTTTTGATTCCGTTGTTAAGCTTATTATTCACGTGAGCCAGTTCTTTTTCATATTCAAAATCCGCTATATTTCTTAGTCCTCGTATTATTACATTAGCATTGTATTCAAGTGCAAAATCTACAGTTAGTTTGTTATATGAGCATACTTCTACGTTTGGAATATTTTTTACGACCTCTTTTATAAGCTTTACTCGGTCATTAATTGGAATAAATCCTTTTTTTGAAACATTGTATGTTATACCAATTATAATTTTGTCAAAAACCTCGGAACCCATTTTTACAATATCCAAATGTCCGTATGTAAATGGATCAAAACTTCCTGCATAAATTGCTGTTGTCATGATTATTCCTTTTCTGTTTACATTATAGTGTTTGAAAAAGTTGAAAAATGGCAATTTTTTGAACTTTTTCAAACACGACCTAATTTTACTATAATAAGTTGTTATTGTCTAATTTTTTATACCAAACTTTAAAATTTTTAATTTTATTTCTTAATTCCTTATAATCGCCGTTAAAATTTATACACCTGTCATCAATTATTAAATACGCAGGTTCTTTGATATTTGTTACATTTTCGACATATTTATCAAGTCCATTTTCAACAATCCATTTTGAAGCAATTAAAGAATTTCTTGTAGTAAAAATAACAATTTTATAATCTTGTGATAACTCTTTTATGAGTTCGTATGCACCATTTTTAATAGGTGGAATATAACTTTTATCGTATTTCCCATCATAAATATTTAATACACCATCTAGGTCAAAAAGTATTGTCTTCTTAAATTTATCAGTCATAATTATCCTCTTGTCGTGCTATATACCGGTTAATTTAAACAAATTATAACAATAAAATTTAACTATGACAAATAGTACGATATATATATTTAGAAATAATTTAAGATTTTATAGAAACGAACAAGGATTAACTCAAGAAAAATTAAGTGAATTAGCAGGTATTAGCACTGATTATTTGTCAGAAATCGAAAGAGGTAAGAAAACACCTAGTTTTAAGAGAATGGAGTTAATAGCAAAAGCACTTAATATAGAAGTTTATAAATTATTCATGCCTTTGCAATAATTTTATTTTGAAATTTTTGCGTCTTTTTAATTTTTGGGAGAAAACATCCCCCAGAGTTGACGAGTTCAAAACTTGGTTACTTGAAAATGTAGTTTAAAATCAAGCCGATTGTAGTTTTATTTCATATTTATAACCTAATCCTCGAATAAGTTTAAAAGCTGTATCAATGCGCGGTGTTACTTTCCCATTCATTATATCATATAAATTAGAACGATTAATGCCTGCTTCATTTGCTATACGTGTGATTTCCCCACGTTTGCTATTCTTAACTACATCTACTAAACACTCAACAAATTCTTCAACATCTCCAGTGTTTAAAAAAGTTGTTAATGTATCTTCTAACCACGCTTGTACATATTCCGGTTTTTTAAAACTTTCCGCAAAGTGGTCGTTAAATTTAGGTGCGTTATCTATATATGTTTGTTGTTTAGGAGTTAGTGTCATAGCCTGTCCTTTCTTTGTAATCTTCAAAGTATTGATTTGCTTTTTGTACAACTTTTTTCTGGTCTTTTTTATCACTACCTGCAACAAATAAAATTACTGTATTATCAAGGTCGTAGTAATAAATTCTATAACCTTTACCAAAATCCATACGGAGTTCTGATAATTCAGATTTCTGTAATGACTTATGGTCTCCATATACACCTTCTCTTAATTTCTTAACTCGCTTGTTTACTCTAACTTGTATAGAAAAATCCAAGTCATTAAACCAATCAAGATAAGGACATTTATTATCTATTGTGTAGTAATAAGAGATTTCTTTCATATTAATATTGTATGCCAAACCAACAAATATTTCAAGACTAGGGAAATTATAAAAAAAAATGGGCATTTCCTTAATAAATCTTAATATTGTTAAGTAAAAATACATTCTTTTCGTAAAAGTCCTCCGCTCTCTGCAAAAAATCCGCCGAACGCGATAAAATGCTTACGCATTTGGCGTTCAAATCGCCTGCCAAACAAAAATTAAAGGAGATAGAAATAATCTATCTCCTTTAATTTACGCCCGGCGCGATTGTCTTGGTCGCTCGCATTTAACGGCAATTCCGTGTTTTGCCTTCGTGATTTCATCACTTGGCAAAAACACTCCAGCCTCAGCTCGCTCCCGCTCGAACACGCAAGTGCTTGCGCACTTTGCGGTTCTCATCTGGCACAAACCCAAATTAAAAGGGACAGGATTAACCTGTCCCTTTTAATTTACGCCTGGCGCGATTGTCTTGACCTGTTCGCATTAAACGTGTCTACGTGTTTTGACAGCGGAATTACATTCCTTGTCAAAAGCACTCCGCACTCTGC
>CAJOOM010000123.1 GCA_905236775.1 Candidatus Gastranaerophilales bacterium | reverse complement strand
TCCCCTGCCTTAAAATTTACCCCAAGATTTTACCCCTATATTTACCCCTATATTTACCCCTATATTTACCCCTCCCTATATTTACCCCCCCCATATTTACCCCCCCCATATATTTACCCCAAAAGTCAGTAATAAAAAGAAAAAATTACAAAAAATCTTTAGAGCTATATTATTCAGCATAAAATCAATATAATCTTGCAAAGAAATTAAAAATTTTCCGCAAAAATTAAGATGTAGAATATATGGTGCTTATATATTTAAGCTGTTAGTGTTTTATTTAACAGCTTTTCCGTATATCACTCTGTCTATACCGGCTAAATCTTTGATTATTTTTACATCTTCAAAGTATTCGTCCATAAATGCTTTTACATAAGAAGATTCTCCGATTCCCAATTCAAATAATAACCAGCCTTCCGGTTTTAAAAATTTTGGAGATTCTAATACAATTTTTCTATAAAACTGAAGCCCGTTTTCTTCAGCATAAAGTGCAATCTTAGGTTCGTGCGTGACTTCCGGTTCCAAATTCGTTCCCAAAGGAATATATGGCGGATTTGATATAATCATATCAAATTGTTCGTCTTCTCTTATTTTTGAAAATAAATCCGATTTTCTGAACACAGCTCTATTATTAATTCCTAATTTTGTTACATTATCCAGCGCAACCCTAAGTGCATCAGAAGAGATATCGACACCTAGAACCACAGCATTTGTTTTATTGGCAATTGTGCAAGCTATACAGCCTGAACCTGTTCCAATATCAAGTACATTTTTAATATCATTTTCTTGAATGATATCTATTGCTTTTTGAACAAGTATTTCTGTTTCATCTCTCGGAATTAGAACATCGGGAGTTACTTTAAAATATTCTCCCATGAAATATGCTTCACCTATAATATATTGAATTGGAGTTCTATTCGCAACTCTTTCTTTTGCTTTTTCCTCTACAATTTCTATTTGTTCTTCAGTTAATTTATATCCTAATATTGCATCTTTTTCAGAATAATTACAAAAATGCTTCAATAGCATTTTTACTTCTTGTTTTGCCTCGTTAACTGATATTCCGGAATCAGTCAATAATTTTACAATCTTCTGAATGCTCATTTATTATTCTTTCTATTTCATTTTTTAAATCCAATTTAGAAAATTCTTTTTCATCTTTCTTTTCTATATTATATCTCTTACAAAGTTTATCATAATAGTAGAGTTGTTTTTTTGTAGGAGGTTCTTTGGACATTTTCACTTCCTGCAAAAATTTTCGTTTCTTTTTCTCAAATTCTTTTTGAGCTTCTATTATCGGGCGTTGACTTTCTTTGTATTTATAATACTTTATACATTCTTTTATATATTCTTTTGTATCATTTAAAAATTGAACATCATCGAGTTTGTCTTTTAAGTAAGGAAACCTTGACGCATCTAATTCCAAATAATATTTTTCATCTTCCACAAATTTTTGAAAAATATCATCACAACTAAATTCCGGATGCTGTTTTACTAAAGCTCGCAAATAATTACAAATAGCAGTTTTTTGTGTTTTATCAAAATCTAAATAAATACGGTTTTTTATCTGATACATGCGCTAAATTTTCACTAGTAATCTATTTTTACAACTTCAATCTCACCTGCTGTCAAAGATGTCATCAATTTATTCTGGTGAATTTTTAAACTTCCGTCACCATGCACAAATTCAACCTCTGACTTTCTATTCAATCTTGGAATTTTTATCACAATATCGCCTTTGACAGTTTTAAAATTTAAATTTCCCAAAACAACTACTCTTTGAAGATTCTTGCTCGTTTTACTTTTTTTGAGAGTTATCATAAATGCAAAGATATTTTCATCATTCGTTTTGAGCATGGTAAATTCACCTTTTGATATCAAATCAATATTATCTGCTCGAAATTTATATGCTTGTTTAAAATTTTCTAAGATTTTTTCATTCGGATTAAATCCCGGTTTTCTGGAAAAATTAAAAATGTCTAATTTTCCTCTGTGGACAAAATATGTATCATCGTCTGTTTGGGTAAATTCGGCTTTTCCATTTGCCCAAGGATAAATATATCCGTCACCGTATGCGAAACCGTCTATTGAGTACGGATTAAAAGGCAATACTGCTTCCAGCCAAGATATCATAATCGAAAATTCTTCACCGTGTAAAATTATAGGGCTTACTTCATCATGAGTCGTGAAGCTCATAATTACACTTTTAGGTTCTTTGTATGAATTTAAAAGTTTTGTATTAAATTTAATGTGTTCAATAAATTCTTTTGCACTCCAGTCTTTTAGATTAAAAAAACTTCCGTAATATCCGTCAAAACCGGATTTTAAAAGCTCATTATATGGAGTAAACTCTGCATATTTGCTTGGCGGTTCTCTCCAAGAATCTGAGGCTTCTGCGAGAAACATAAATTCAGGGTCTTTTTCTCTTGCGTATTTTATAATTTCTTCCCAAAATTTATATGGCTTAATTGTTGCAACATCAGCTCTTATACCATCTGCACCGGCTGCCATTATCATATCAATAAATTTTTTGTGCGCATTTAGAACATCCTGATTAAGTTTAGCATTTGTTCCCACATTTAATAGTCTTACATCAGTCCAATCTGTAGGAACAATAGAAATATTTTTATCGTCTTTGATAAACAATTCTGGCTGTCTAATAAATAAATCATACGCACCGCAGCTTGGTAAATCTATCACAATTCTTATACCGCGTTTATGAGCTTCATCAATAAACTTTTTAAATTGCTGCAATGGAGTAAGGTTAGAATTTTTATCAACCAGTTGTTCATTTATCTCATCAAATCCTGCCATAGCATACAATGACCCCGCAGTTCCGAGAGCTTTAAGTTTTCCTACTGGAGTAATCGGAAGAACATGAAGAGTGTTTATACCAAGAGATTTTATTTCATCAAGTCTTTCAATGGCATTAATAAAATTTCCGCTTTCTTCATCTGGGTCAATAAGCTCATTTCCATTTAAGTCTTTCGCGTTAAAAGTTCTAATGTTTATTCCCATAATGTTTGCTTGATTATTCAAAAACATAGTTCTAAGATTGTTATTCTCACCTGCAAAACAACTACAAGTTAATCCCAAAATCAATGATAACGTTAAAAAAGCTTTTTTATTCATTCTCTCTCCTAAAAACATCTATCTGATGTTATTTTAACAGATATATGTAATTTATGCTATTATTTGACTATGAATTATTATACAAAAGAAACAAAGTTAGGTCGTATAACTATTACAGAGGAGTTTGGATTTATTACTTCGTTGTTTCTCAAACAGAAAGTTTTTAGAGGTAAATTTGATAAAAACTTTCTTTCTGAAAGTATAGAAAAGGCTTTTACTCAATTAGAAGAGTACTTTGATGGTAAAAGAAAAGAATTTGATATTCCACTGAACCCTAAAGGTACTTCTTTTCAGCAGAAAGTTTGGTCTTGCTTGTATAAGATTCCATACGGAGAAACAAGAACATATAAAGAAATTGCAACACAAATCGGAAATGAGAATTCTTCCAGAGCAGTCGGAAGTGCAAATAATAAAAACCCAATTCCAATTTTTATTCCGTGTCATAGAGTTGTAGGTTCCAATGGTGATTTAGTCGGGTATGCTTACGGAATAGATTTAAAGCAAAAACTCCTTGAGTTAGAAAAATTAAATCAAACTTCTTGAATGACAAATTGCAATAGCAATCGCATCAACCGTGTCATCCAGCCTTGGCAGTTTTTCTGTTCCAAGTGTAATCTTAACCATCTCTTCTACCTCCTTTTTTTCAGCCCGTCCATAACCGGTAAGAACTTGCTTTACTTCCATCGGAGTATAACTGAACGTTGGAATATTATATTTTTCTAAAACTGTTAATATAACTCCTCGAGCTTCCGCTACCGGAATAACAGTTTTTTGATTTTTAAAGAAAAACAAGTTTTCTACAGATGCACAATCCGGTTTGTATTTATCTACAATAATAGATAAATCGTTATAAATTTCGTATAATCTCTTTGAATCAGATAATTCCTTATTAGTCTGAATAGAGCCGGATGCCAAAAGCAAAGGCTTATCGTTTTTAATCTCTATTAACCCATACCCAACAATTGCCATGCCGGGATCAATTCCCAAAATTTTCATACGGAAATTATACCATCGTGAGACAAAAATGAAAATATCATCACTTTTTTACAAGATTGAACCAAATATTATACTTGGTTCTTGCGCAACATCTTTTCCAAAAGATTTTGTTTTGGCAGATGCTGTTATATACAGCTTTCTTTGTGCTCTTGTGATAGCTACGTACAAAAGTCTCAATGTCTCTTCTGAATTAAATTCCTTTAGTTCAATTTCCGTTTTTTGTTTGTATGTCGGATTAAAAGATTTTACTTCTTCCATAAACATAGACGAAGATTTTAACTTAGCTTTATTTACATCTATAGAAAGAGATTTTTCACTCATCTCCGGTAAAAATACATAATCAAATTCATCTCCTTTTGATTTGTGCAATGTCATTATTTGAACTTTTCCTTTTATAGCATCTCTATCTTCTTCTTCAGAGAAAAATTTAAATCCGCTTAGAGATGGTTTTTTTGCAAGTTCTTCCAATCTTTGCATAGTTAAATCAAAATTAGCATTATAGTTAAGACGTTTTATTAATATAGCAATTAAGTAAACATTAGACTTTTCAATATCACTTGTATAATAATAAAGACCAATTCTGATAACCAATTCTTCAAGCGGCAAAGTAGAGGAATTAAGCCAGTATTGCATGTCCCATAAAAATTGCGCAAGAGAATTATTTTCTACATCATCACCGTTTTTTTCTATAAATGGTGTTTGGGAATTTCTAATTTCTATTTGAAGCCGCGCCTTGTAAAACCCGAGTTCTGAGAGTTTTTCATATGTTGATGCCAGTATTTCATTGTCAAATGGTGATTGAATAAACTTTAAAATCGAAAAAATAGTATTATAAACACCTTTTTGACCAAGAGATTCACTTCTTGTAATCGTTTTTAGTCCGGCATCATTTATAAACGATGTCCAAGATGCAACTTGAAAATTATTTCTTAACAAAATTCCTATTGTTGCATCTTTATTATAGGTTAAAATATTTTTGACTTCTTTTAATATGTAGTTTCTTTCTGCAAATTGATTTTCAAAAATATTAGAATTAATAGAATTTTCTACTATAGGATTTTTCCCGTTAACACCATGCATATAACTCTTAAAAAATGCTTTAGGCAGAATAGAAGAACCCCAGTCAACAAGCTTATTTGCAAGAGACATTACATCTTGAGCGCATCTTTGAGAATAGTTCATTTCTACGGTTTTATCCGCATGATTTATGAAACTTCTGAAACCTTCAACATCTGCGTTTGAAAAAGTAGTTGTTATAGCTTGATTTATATCTCCGCATCTTATTAAATTTTTATTCTTCCCACTCAATAACGATAATAACCTCTGTTGAACAGCAGAAGAATCCTGTGCTTCGTCTTCTATTATATATTCACAAATATTTTGATAATATTCTAATATGTCAGTATTATTTTCCAGAAGTTTTACCGACAAAATTAATATATCATCGTAATCTATCATATTCAGTTCTTTTAATTGTTTTTGATACTCATTATAAAAATTCTTAAATTTTTCAATCTTTTTATCGGTTGATGGAGTATCAATATCCCCTTCTTGTAATTTTAAAACAGAAATTGCCCTGTCAAAATCTTCTAATTCTGTTTTCGTAATTTTTGCGCCGGATAAATTTATTGACTTAATTATTTTCATTCTTTGCGTATCATCACAAATTTCAAAATCATCAGTTAAACCGAGTCTTTCATAATTAGAATTTTCTTTTAATATTTTAAGCGCCAGACCGTGAATCGTACTTATATTAGGAAGTAATATAGATTCCGGACACATATTTTTAATCCGCTCTCTAAAATTTCTTGCCGCTGAATCCATATAAGTTAATACATATATATTTGCCGGATTTATTCCTTTACTCATTAATCTTATAATTAAAGCGAGTAAAATTGTTGTTTTGCCAGCTCCAGGAACTGCAGAAATTGCCATGGAACCTTTTTTATAATCAAGTACAGGTTTTTGATCTTCTCTTGGGACTATTTTAAATGCCGGCTTCGCCTTATAAACTTCATTACTTGATGATTCTATATAAGGTTGAATACCGCCTAAATTTTCTACTCCTGAAGAATCAAAAAGGCTTGATAATGCATAAGTATGAGTTTTTGATAACAGTAGAAGTTTTCTTAATATTCTAGCAATCTTTTGATGAGACAAAAATATATCATCTTCTATAGTATATTCATCTTTTGTCCAATCTTTTTGCATAACCCATGCATTATATAAAGGTCCTGTATCTGTTTTTATCCAGTCAGAATGCGATACATCAAGCCAGAATTGATACTTTACCTCTATTTTGTTATCTATTATCTTTTGTGGTGTAGCTATTATTAAATCATTTTCTAAAATTTCTATAGAAGAACTTGGATTTTCTGCAATAATTGAATTTTCAAATTGAATAATAATTTCTTCTATTCGTTGTTTTACAACATTTTCCCCTAATACTCTTTCAAAATCTCTAAGTTCTTTTATAAAAAAATTAAATTTATTTATTTTATTTTTGTCAACATATCCAACCACTCGAGTAAACATCTCATAAACTTTTGATGAAAATTTTATATTTTTGTCCTTTATTTCATTAAATGATTTATAAAATCTTTGATAAATTTCATTATACTTATCTATTTTTTCCGGTAAACTTTTAGTTTGTTTATAAGTTTCAAAAATTTCTTTTGAATGTATTAAAGGGATTCCTATATAATCAGATATAACACTTCTTAAGTCAATTTCCGTAACTTCAAACCCCAGCATTAATCTCAAAATATTTAAACTTGCTTTTACAAGGTAATTACTTGCTAATTTTTCACTTCCGCTCAAGAATACAAGATTGCAATAATTTGAAAGATTCTCTTGTAATGTAAATTTTAACATCTCATCCTGCAATGGCGTAATTATTGCAATGTCTTTTGGGTTAATGTTTTTATTCTTTAACAATAATTTTATTTGCGATATTGTATAATCCAACATCTCTGCACGTTTGGAAAGAGAAACTAAACTAAATCTTTCTAATTTACCTTGTTTATTTTCTATGACATTTGAAAATATTATTTCTCCATTTTTAAAATCTTCTTTATCATAAATAATATCTTCTTTGAAAAGGTTTTTTAATTTATATTCTATGGATGTATCTGCACTTAAATATCCGCATCTGGATGAGCCTAATGAATCAAAGCATATTACCCAATCTTTTAATTGCGGTTTTAAATAAGATATAAAATCAAAACAAACAGGAGTCATTTCATCAGCATCATCAATCAGAAGATAACGTATTTTATCAAAATAATTTGTGCTTTTATATATAAAGTTAAAAATTAATGTCTGCCGCAAATAATCTAAACTTCTGTTATCCAATGTTGATTTGAGAAGTCTTTTTATAATCAAATCTGCATCTTCTGCAAAAGATTCTTTTAATAATTTAGCCCTATTTTCTACCTCACCAGACGTTAAATTATTTTGTACAATAAGCGAATATCTTCTAAAAATTTGATGTAACAGCGATTTTTTTGAATTATACCCTTTAACACTTATCTTTTTTAAAATATCTTTTAATAAAAATTGAGACACTTCCAGACCAACTAAGTTCGGAAGTATAAAAGCTTTTTCTCCTTTAACGGAATTTTCTACCGTACACCAATTATCTTGCAAAGTATTATAAACAATAGAATAAAATGAATGCACATTTAATTTCTCTGTAGCATTAATTGGAAGTTTTTCTAATATTTGATTTTGAATATTTTTTTTTAATGTCGAATTCTGAACAATAACAAGCACCTCTGAAGGTTTTATTCCTTTAGAGATAAGTTCTAAATACTTTTCAATAAGAACATGCTTACGATATTCAACTTTAATAGAATTTAATAACATACTCCGTATGTACTATTTTATCATAAACTTGGTTAAATACTCTTGCAAAATTTTAAAATTTTTTATAAAATAAGTTGGTAAGCAGTTGAGCTTAAAACACACACTTATTAAGAAGGAGATTTAAAATGACAAGAACAAAAGAAGTAAAATCAATTCAAGAACAAATTATTGAATCTGCAGGTACAATTTATAACTACCTTAACTCTAAAGGTGAAGTTTCTATTTCTAAAATGAAAAAAGATTTAAGCTTAGGCGAAAACTTTGCTGAAATGGGTCTTGGCTGGTTATCAAGAGAAGATAAGCTTGAATATACTCAAAAAGCAAAATCTGTAACTGTTAAATTAAGATAGTTTTATCAAAACATAACATACGAAAGCGCTCGATTTTAATAGTGAGCGCTTTTGTTTTGGCTTTTGACACACACTCCTAATGTTACAAATGTAAACAAAAAATTACATTTATCTTTCCCCCTCTTGTTTTTGTAATTTGTTTTAATTATTATTATTCTATATATGTACAGTAGTCAAAATATAAGGAATAGCAAAAATGAATCCTATTATTAAAAATTTAGAATCTGAATACACAACTCGTGAATTACCTGAAATTAATACAGGTGATACAGTTAGAGTTTCCGTAAAAATCGTTGAAGGTAACAAAGAAAGACTTCAAGCTTACGAAGGTACTGTTATCGCTCAACACGGTTCAGGTATCAACAAAACAATTACAGTAAGAAAAGTATTCCAAGGTGTTGGTGTAGAACGTGTGTTCTTATTATACTCTCCACGTATTGACAAAATCACTGTTCAAAGAAAAGGCGATGTTAAACGTGCTAAATTATACTACTTAAGAGAACGTTCAGGTAAAGCAACCAGAATTAAGGAAAAAATTGAAAAAAGATAAGGTTCATATTCACTGGTACCCCGGTCATATAGCAAAGGCTGAGCGTCAGTTAAAGGAAAAACTTAACCTTGTTGATGTGATAATTGAGGTACGTGACGCAAGAATACCTTTATCAAGCAGTTATAGCAACATAGAGAAGCTTTTAGGTGATAAACCAAGGCTTCTTTTGTTGAATAAAGCCGATCTTGTTGATAAAAGTGAGCTTGCCAAATGGTGTGAATATTTAAACAAAAGTACAAAGTGCAAAATCATTGTAACCGAGGCAAAAGGTAACAATGATTTAAATGCTGTTGTAAAAACGGCAGTAGAACTTGCTGAACCAAGGATTCAATCACTTATGGCGAAAGGTCTTTTAAGACGACCTGCAAGAGCTATGGTTGTAGGCATGCCTAACGTCGGAAAATCAAGTGTTATAAATAAATTAACAAAATCATCTAAGACAAAAATCGGCGCGAAAGCAGGTGTAACCCGTCAACAGCAGTGGGTTAGGATTAATCCCAAATTGGACTTATTAGATACACCCGGAATTATTCCAACTCGTCAAGACGACCAATTACAAGCTACCAAATTAGCTTTCGTAAGTTCTGTATCAGAAAATGCATATTCCCCAGAGCCAGTTGCCAAAGCTCTTCTTGAAATGCTGTCCACAAGGATAAATAATGAGTTCGTTAAAGAACACTATAAGACTGAGGAATTGACACTTGAAGCAATTGCAACTAACAGAAATTGGATTATTAAAGGTGATAACCCCGACACAGAAAGAACCGCAATATACGTCCTAAAAGATTTTAGGGAAGGAAGATTGGGAAAAATTATTCTAGATGAATTGCCAAATGCTTGACAAAACAGTAAATGGGTTTAATTTTGTTTAATTAATTTTCAATAAATTGCCCCATTTTGCGGAATTTTTCGTATCTTTGCACCCTTAACTCCTCAGGAGTAAGTTTAGCCAATTTGTCTAATGCTTTGATTATAGCTTTCTTTAAAGCAAGCGCGGTTTCACTATAATCTTGATGAGCTCCGCCTAAAGGTTCCGGAATTTCCTCATCAATAATTCCTAATTCCAATAAATCTTTTGAAGTAATTTTCAAAGCTTCAGCTGCATCCGCAAATTTTGCGGCATCTCTCCATAAAATAGATGCACATCCCTCCGGTGAGATAACTGTATAATAAGCATGCTCCAGCATCATCACTGAATTTGAAACAGCAAGCCCTAAAGCGCCACCGCTGCAGCCTTCACCTGTTATTATTGACACAATTGGCACTCTCAACTTTGACATTTCTCTCAAATTCATCGCAATAGCAGCACCTTGTCCTGTCTCTTCTGCTTTAATACCCGGATATGCCCCTGGGGTATCAATTAATGTTATAATCGGTAAATTAAACTTATCCGCATGTTTAAAAAGTCTCAAAGCCTTTCTATAACCTTGAGGTTGCGGCATACCAAAATTATACTCTAAATTTTCTTTTGTACTTTTGCCTTTTTGGATACCGATTATCATAACCGGTTTTCCGTTAAATTTAGCAAGACCGCCAATGATGGCTCTATCGTCCATTCCTTCTCTATCACCGTGAAGCTCTATAAAATTTTCACATATAAGATTTACGTAATCTAAAAATTTTGGTCTTTCCGGATGTCTTGAGATTTGTAATTTTTGTGCAGGTTTCAATGTAGAATACAACTCCTTTTTCTTATCTTCAGCTTGTTTTTCAAATGATTCAATTTGATCTTCCAAATCTAATCCTGAATTTTCGCTTAACTGTCTTAATTCTTCTATTTTATTTTGTATATCTATAATCGGTTTTTCAAAATCTAATACTGTTGCCATTTTTCTTTCCTTTTAGTTAACAAATATTTTATTTTAATGATTTTGTGGAAAGTGAAAATTAGAAAATTATAAAATTATAAAATTTATATAATACTATTTTCCATTTTTAATTTTCAGTTTTTTCATGCATTTCTAAAATATTTGCCAAAATCTTTCTTAAATTTTTTCTCTTTGAAACTATATCAACTTGACCGCATTTTAGCAGATATTCAGCAGTTTGGAAATCTTCAGGGAGTTTTTGTCTTATTGTTTGTTCAATAACTCTTCTTCCTGCAAATCCAATTCTTGCGCCTTGCTCTGCAATAATAATATCTCCTAATGTGCCAAAGCTTGCAGTAATACCTCCAAAAGTAGGTTCTGTGAGTAAATTGATGTATAATATGCCTGCTTCATCAAGTTTTCCTGCCGCGCAAGAAGTTTTTGCCATCTGCATTAGAGAAAGAGCGCTTTCTTGCATTCTTGCACCGCCGGATGAAGTTACAGCAAGCATTGGTATTCTTAGCTCTATTGCCTTTTCCATAATACGTGTAACTTTTTCTCCGACTACACTTCCCATAGAACCGCCCATAAACTCAAAATCCATAACGGCAATGGCAAGTTTGTGACCGTCTATTGCACCAGTTCCCGTAATAACTGCATCTTCAAGTCCTGTTTTTGACTGAGCTTTTTTAAGTCTATCTGCATAAGATTCAGAATCAAAGAACTTTAAAGGGTCAGTCGGAAGAATATTCTTAAATAATTCTTCAAACGAACCGTCATCTAAAAGCTGCTTGATTCTTTTTCTTGCACTAATTTTATAATGGTAATCACAGTGCGGACATACCATATTATTTTCTTCTAAATCAGTTTTTAAAAGTTGAGTTTCGCAATGAACGCACTTTGTCCATAATTCCGGCGCATCATTAGAAACACCTTTTATCTCTTTTGCTCTTCTTTCAATCTGAGCTTCTTTTCTTTTTTCAAACCATTCTTGTATACTCATATATTAATTCAGTAAAATACTGTCCTTTTTATTGTCTGCATAGAGTTTTAAATAAAAACATCCCTAATTATTTTTATACTCACCAAAACATTTTACACCAAACACACAAAAATAAGTTAATATGTAACAATTTTTAAAATAGGAGTGAGCGGAAAAGATTAATCGGTGAATTAAATATGCCGGACATATGAATTGATTAGTTAAAAATATTTTTTAAAAATCAATCTATCACTGCTTTTTGAGTTGTTTTTGTAATTTTTTGTAACAAAATGCGTTCATGCATGTTATTTTTTTTGCGAAATATGGAACTAAATAAACATAAGACCGTAGGAAAGAAAAAAATACTACGTAAAACCAAAACAAAAAAATCCATATTTTAAAAATC
>CAJOOM010000122.1 GCA_905236775.1 Candidatus Gastranaerophilales bacterium | reverse complement strand
TATGTTTCAAACAGTTTCCACTGCCATGTAAGTGAAGATATTACACCAATTCAAAAACAAGACCTTGAAAAAAGATTTTGGGATTTGATGAACGGCGGTAAGATTCAATACGTAAAATATCCGTTAGATTATAATACAGATGCTGTTAAGACTCTTGTATTAAGAGCAATGGATATGGGATTCTATGAAGGTGTAAACCTTTCATTATCATATTGTGACGATTGCGGACACGAAGAATTAAATATGGATGTCTGCCCGAAATGCGGAAGCAGAAACTTAACAAAGATTGATCGTATGAATGGATATCTTTCATACTCTCGTGTAAAAGGCGATTCTCGTCTTGCAGACCACAAAATGGAAGAAATTGCTGATAGAAAATCTATGTAGAGCTAAATATATAGGATAAAGTTGGTAATAATATTATAACTTTTCCTTTTGTATAAAAATTGGAAATAGACTTCCAAAACTTATAAAAATCTGTAAGTTTTGGAAGTCTATTTCCAAAACTTGACAAAAAATTTAAAAATCATATATACTGTAATTATGATTTTGAGAAATGAGTATTTAGAACAGTTAATAAGTTTTAAAGATAAAAATATTATAAAAGTTGTTACCGGAATAAGACGTTCTGGTAAATCAACATTATTGGAGCTTTTTAAGCAATATTTATATAAAAACGGGGTAGAGGATAACCAAATTATTTCTATAAATTTTGAAGACCCTGACTTTGAAGGAATAAATTCATACAACAAGTTATATAATTACGTAAAAAGCAAATTGCAAAATAATAAACAAACATATATTATTCTTGATGAAATACAAAATGTTAAAGATTATCAAAAAGCAATAGATGGTTTATATATAAAGCCTAATACTGATATTTATATTACAGGTTCTAATGCATATTTTATGTCAGGAGAACTTGCTACATTACTTTCTGGTAGATATGTTGAAATAGAAATGCTGCCCTTGTCTTTTAAAGAATATCTTTCGGCTTTTGCAGAAAAAGGAGATTTAGTTCAAAAATACAGAGAATACATAGAAAATAGTTCATTTCCTTATGTCTTACAATTAAATAACAATAGAAACCAAATTAGAAATTACTTAGGCAGTATATATGATTCTGTTATTTTGAAAGATGTTGTGAAGAGAAAAAATATTGCTGATGTTTCGATGTTGGAGAGTATAATTAAATTTATGTTTGATAATATAGGCAATTTAACTTCTCCTAATAAAATTAGCAGCACAATGACATCAAAAGGAAGAAAAATATCAAATCATACAGTAGAAACGTATTTAACGGCATTAACAGAAAGTTTGATTTTGTATAAGGTTGATAGATATGATATTAAAGGCAAAGAATACCTTGAAACAAATTCTAAATATTACTTGGTAGATATAGGACTAAGATATTATTTATTAGGTTCAAAATATGTTGATATGGGACATGTTTTGGAGAATATTGTTTATTTAGAGTTAAAAAGACGCGGTTATAATATATATGTTGGTAAAATAGGCAATACCGAAGTTGATTTTGCAGCTATAAAAGACGGGAATGCAGAATATTATCAGGTTGCATATACAGTTGCAGAAAAAGATACATTGGAAAGAGAATTAACTCCTCTAAACCAAATAAAAGACCATAATCCAAAATTTTTATTAACTATGGACAATGTTCCAAATGTTAATCATGATGGAATCAAACAGATTTATGCATTGGATTGGCTTCAAAGTTAGTTATAGTTCTAATTTATTAAAATAACAAAATCTAAACATTAATTATAAAAGATAAAAGGCGGAATTGATAAGAAAATTCATATCAATTCCGCCTTTTAAACTAAAGTTTTATTTAGATAGAATCTTAGTTATTTTCAGCCAATTTTTCTCTAACAAGTTTTTCAACAGTATTAAGAATATCCGGGTTAGCAGCCAAAAATTCTTTGGCTTTATCCCTGCCTTGACCTAATTTTTCGTCATTAAAACTAAACCAAGAGCCAGCTTTTTTAACAATATCCAAATCAACAGCTACATCTAAGATATTTCCTATTTTACAAATACCTTTGCCGAAAATAATGTCAAATTCAGCAGTTCTAAAAGGTGGTGCAACTTTATTCTTTAATACTCTGACTCGAACGTGATTACCTACATCTTCACCGTCGCCTTTTAAACCTTCCACTCTTTTAATTTCCATACGAACAGACGCATAATATTTAAGTGCATTACCGCCTGTTGTTGTTTCAGGATTTCCGTACATTACACCGATTTTTTGTCTTAATTGGTTAATAAAAATAACAGTTGTATTTGTTTTACCAATGATACCGGTTAATTTTCTTAATGCTTTAGACATCAAACGAGCCTGCAAGCCCATTTGCTGGTCTTCCATTGAACCTTCTATTTCCGCTTTTGGAACAAGAGCTGCAACAGAGTCAACAACTATAATATCAACAGCACCTGAACGTACTAGTTCTTCAGTAATATCAAGCGCTTGTTCACCTGTATCCGGTTGAGAAATAAGGAGTTCATCAATATTTACACCTAAATTTCTGGCATATTCAGGATCTAGCGCGTGTTCAGCATCAACGAATGCTGCAATTCCGCCTTTCTTTTGACATTCTGCAACTATGTGTTGAGCTAGTGTTGTTTTACCGGAAGATTCTGGACCATAAACTTCTATAATACGTCCTCTCGGAATTCCGCCTACTCCTAATGCTACGTCCAGAGCAAGTGCACCTGTCGGAATTGTTTCCACACTGACAGATGGCTTGTCGCCAAGCTTCATTATTGCACCCTTACCGAAATCTTTTTCGATTTTATCAATTGCAAGTTTCAGAGCCTTTTGTCTTTCATCTGTTGGTTTTTCTAAAACTGCTGTTGATTCGTCTTTTGCCATACTAATTTCCTCCTAAGCAAATAAGCGAATAAGCAAAAATCTTATTAACTTATTAACTTAACTCTTATTAACTTACAATAATATATTATCTTCTTCTTCTTTCTTAATATAGAATCCTGCAAATAAAGGTTTAAAACTGCTTAAAATATTTTTAAGTTTAAAGTTTTCTTTGTTAAGTTCATTAACTTTATTTTTAAGATTTTCGTTTTCTGTTTTACAACGTACGAGTTCAAGCACAACATCATCCATGCCTTCCAATTTTTCATCAATGAGCTTTGTCATAGAAGATGTAATGTTTGTTTCCATTTTGTTTAAAGTATCTAATAAGCCATTTACAACAGCCTGTGAATTTGGTTTTGTCATAATGGGTAAAGTTTCTTTTTCATTCATTTTCTTAATTCCATTTCCTGTCATCAATGAGGATTTTGCACTTTTCAATCTTTTAACTTCATCAATAGAAAAACAAATCTGTCCGCGATTGTTTTTCTTAGGGTTTACCGATGTTTTTTTACACAATTCAACTATCTCTTTGTTATCAACATTTAACAATCTTCTTACATCGTTCGGTAAAAGTACTTTACTAGAATTATTGTTCATGCAAAAAATCCCCTCTTTCTTTTCTCCTCTTTACATTCTATAAAATAAAAAATTTATTTTCCACTAATTGTTACAAATGTTAATGATTTGATTTTAATTTTCCCTCAATCACAGATATTCCTATTTTTGCAATATTAAACTACGTTAAGAGGGTGTCAAAACTTGAACACCCTCTTTTAAAATTTTGAATATGCAACTTGATAGTGTTATTCAGCCCTTTCTCCCAATTCTTTATCCATAAGATAAAGAGCGGCAGTATCTTCTCCAAACATATCAAGCCTTTTTATTATGTCTTTAACTTGTTGTTCTTCTTCAACTTGTTCTTCAATAAACCAGTCAATAAATGTAAGTGTTTTTCTGTCGCATTCATCTTCAGCCAATTTTGCTATGCTCATGACCGAATTTGTAATACATTTTTCGTGTTCATAAAGTGTTTCAAATACTGATTTTACATCTTTAAATTCAAATTCAGGTGTGCGAATTTGTTTAAGGGTGATATAACTATTTCTTTCAAGCAAATAGTCAAGCAATTTTAATCCATGTTCTACCTCTTCTTTCGCTTGAATTTTTAGCCATTTAGAAAATCCAAAGAGCCCCAGTTCGTGCAAATGCGCTGACATTGAAAGGTATAAATACCCAGAATAAAATTCTTTGTTGATTTGTTCATTCATTATTTCGTTAATTTTTTCACTAACCATATTACCTCCTTATATTGTTTATTATGTTGTCATTTCTTTTCCGTTATCACCCCAAAGATGATGAATATTACAGTATTCAACGGAAACAAACTCTTCCATATTATCAAGTTTTACTTTCATCTCAGGCGTTTCGTCAGGATTAAAGAATTTTAAATGGAGTTCGCTTTTGTCTTTGGCGTATGTTTCAATAAATTGAATATAATGTTCGTTGGTCATAGGATGGGCAAAAACATTGACATATTTTTCGCCGTCTTTAATTTCGATTTTTGGAGTATGTTTTTCACCAAGTTCATTATTATCATATTGAATACCCATAAGTTCCATTTCTTTGCCGCAGCAGATAAGGCTTCCCTCACCTTCGTACAAAACTTGAATCAAATTGCCGCATATATTGCATTTATAGATTTGTAATTTAACAGTCATAATTAACCTCCCAAATATATTTTGAATACAATTAAAAAAAATTCATTGCCGAGATGTCTAAAATATGTTATTATTCTCCATATGAGTAATTTTTTTTCATCAAATAAGAATAATTCCGAAAACCTTTTTCAGAATCAAAATATCGGGATGAAACCTCCAAAAGACAATTCTTTAGACGGTCAATATAATGAACTTAAAAATAATTATGAGCAAATTTTTATTGAAGCAGTTGAGAGCATAAGAAAAGATTTAGATGAATTCAAGCCGCAAAATGGTTGCGACGGATGCGTTCATAAAGATTGCAAAATACAAAAAAAAGATATTTTTGCCCCATATCCTCCAAGCGGATGTAAGTATAGAGAATGGCAAATGCAAGCTATTACTTATTTGACAGGTGATTACCAAAACAAACTTAAAGCTGCATATAAAGAAATTATGGATAAAAAGAACGAGTATGAATGCAAATGCTGCGGTGCGTGCTGCAAACTTGCTGTCAGCGAATATTCTTATACTCAACTAAAGCAAAGAGCATTAAAGGGTGATAAATTTTCTGAAGACTTTGTATCGGTATTTGTTCCATATGAATCAGAAGAAGAAGCAAAAAAAATTAATCCGGAATACTTTGAACTTTTGAATCGGCTTGTTGAAGACGATAAAATATATTATTATTATTGTCCAAAGTTGGGCGAAGATAATTTATGTACTATTTACGAAAACAGACCGAATATTTGCAAAGCATTCCCGCATAATCCGCTGAAACTTTTGTCGTCAACTTGCTCGTTTAATGAGTGGAAAAATGAAATAGCTCACCAAGCTATGCTTTTAAAAGCTAAAACAGATATTGTTATGTACTACAAACAAAAACTAGGATAGCACTAGGGTTAATGGAAAGTGGAAAGTGGTTTTAAGGTAGTCTGGCACAATCTCGCCCAGCAAACAAGTCGTGAATCGTGAATCGTGAATCGAGGTTTTAAAGCAGTTGAGGCGCATTTCCCCCTAGTTAGGGGGATTAAGGGGGGTATTATCCTGTAAGGTGAACATTATTGCTGTTACCCCTCTAACTCCCCTAACCAGGGGAGAATTGACACAACTTCGTCAAATTCCCATTTGGTTTCTAAAATATTTTAAATCTTCTTTATCAATTCTGTTAATTAATTCTTTTTGAGAATCTTTTATTTTTTCAAGTGTATTGCATACTATTTCAATATCTATTTTTGGGTTATCAGCATTTATACAATATCCGATAAGTAATTCTACCAACTCTAAATTTTCTTTTGCTAAATTTTCTATTTTTTTTAAATCGCTATCCATATTATTTGTTATAATTTATTAAATTTTAATATATTTACAAATATTATAATGCGATTTCATTTTAATATCAATACCTAAAATTACCTATTATATTTTTATTAATTCTCTAACTTCTTTTCGTTTAACTTTTCTTGTAGTTGTTTTTGGAAGTTCTTCTTTAGATATGACAATATTTGTCGGACGTTTATATTGAGCAAGTCTTTCCGATAGAGATTTTACTTCAACTCTAATCATACGTTCGATATCTTCATCAGAGTATGATGAATACAATTCTGATTTAGGCACTATAACCGCAGTAACTTCTTCTGTTCCGTCTTTTGCGCCAAATGTTCTGGACGTACCAAGCACACAAACTTCAGAAACATAGTTGCTTTTTTCCAGTATAGCCTCGACTTCTTCTGGAAATACTTTTTTACCGCCGTTAAGAACTATCATATTTTTAATTCTTCCGGTTATATACAGGTGATTTCCGCTATCTAATCTTGCTATATCTCCTGTATGAAGCCATCCATCTTCATCAATAATTTCAGCTGTCATTTCCGGCTGGTTATGATAGCCTTTCATAACAGATGGTCCTCTTAATAGTAATTCACCTGTTTTTTCATCAATTCTTGCCTCAAAGTTCTTAAGCGGTTTGCCGACACAAGCCATATCATAACGTTTATCAGTATTTACACAAACAACAGGGCTTGTTTCAGAAAGTCCGTACCCTTGATAAACCATGATACCTAATCTTTCAAAAAATTCACCGACTTCTAGGTCAAGCGGCGCACCGCCAGCAATACAACCAAAGAACTTTCCGCCAAAATTGTTATGAATTTTTTTGAACATCAATCTTTTAATTTTATATGACGGAATAAATTTAGCCAAATGATACATAAATTTAAACATGTATTGTGCATATTTTGGCAAACCTTTGATTTCTTTTTCTATTCCTGCTTTTAGCAATTTTAAAAATGCAGGTACAGCAAGCATAAATTCTACATGTTTTTCTTTCATTACATCAGTAATATCTTTTGGTTTTAGACTTGTTGTATAGTAAATCGTATGTCCGAAGTTTAAAAATACAGAAAAACCGACAGTCATTTCAAACAAATGGTTCATCGGAAGGATTGAAAGCATGGTAATTTTTCTTCCATCCGGCAAGATTGTGTTAATTGGGTCGGTCAAGCATTCAAGCTGCGCGTTAACATTCTTGAAAGATATTTCAACTCCTTTTGGCGCTCCGGTTGTGCCTGAAGTATATATAATCAGTGCTGTTGATTTAGAACTTCTTTGTCTCCATTTAGCATTATATTCTTCCGGTAAAGCATAAATGCTTGTAACTTCAGAATTATAGAAAATTTCATCAATCAAAAGAATGTGTTTTATTGATGGAATAGCTTTTTGTAATTTTAAAGCAGTGTCTAAATAATGTTGTGATACGAACATTACAGTTGGTAAACAATCTGATAAAATATTTGTAAGTTCATATTCTGAAAGCTTGATATCGAGAGGGATTGTTACACAGCCTGTAAGAGTTGAGGCAAAAACACAAGCTCCATATTCCGGTTTTGATTCGGATAAAATTGCAACACCTTCTCCTTTTTTTATTTCCAAATCTTCTATTAAGTATCTTGCAATTTTTCTTGAAAAAAGTCCAAGTCCTTTATATGTGAATTCTTTCCAACCATATTTTCCACGAATTCCAAGTGCTATACGGTTTTCGTAGTCCGCAGTTTTGTTTTCGATATGAGATAAAATACCACTATTTCTTAATTCTCTTTTTACTTGACGAGTCATATCATTTACTCCTTAATTCCAAATCTTTTACACACTAAAACAATACAAGTATTTTACTATTAAAATGAGTAGAATGCAAATATATGCGGGATAAAATCCTTGAAATGTCAAAAAGTAAAAAATTTGTTACTGATTGTAAAGTTTTGTAACAAATGAATTTAATTTAAGCAATTTCTTGAAATGGAAATACTTTATATATACATAAGGATATTGACAGAGAACACATAACACAACCTTTCATACAACCTACACACTAACCTTCTACATGAGGAATTAATTAACAAAAATTCCGAACCCTGATTCAATCGAACAGGGTTTTTTCTTGTTTAACCGAAAATAAATTCTATGATTAATCCATTTCCCTATATTTTCGTGTTACAATCACTGTATGAAGTATCCGAATTTAGAAAAATTAGTTGATATAATAGCGGTTTTGAGAAGTGAAAAAGGTTGTCCTTGGGATAGAGAACAGACTCATAAGTCACTTCGTCCGAACATGTTGGAAGAAGCATATGAAGCTGTAGATGCCATTGATGACAACGATATACTGAACTTAAGAGAAGAACTTGGTGATGTCCTTTTGCAAGTTATACTTCATGCTCAAATAGCAAAAGATAATGGCGAATTTGATATTGAAGATGTTGCTAAAGAGCTTTCTGATAAGCTTATACACCGCCATCCGCATGTTTTTGGAACGGCTCATGTAGATTCAGCAGATGATGTTATGGTTAATTGGGATAAACTTAAAAAAGAAGAAAAAGCATACAGAAAATCAATTTTAGATGGAATCTCAAAATCTCAATCGGCTTTGATGTCAGCGCAAAAAATCAGTAAAAAAGTGGTAAAAGTAGGATTTGAGTGGGAAAATGTTGAGAGCTTGAAAGATTGTATCAAGTCTGAGTATAAAGAATTTGAAGAAGCGGTAAAAACCGGTGACAAAGATAAAATGGAAGATGAAATGGGGGATATTTTCTTTGCTACAGTTAATCTTGCCCGTTGGTATAAAATTGACGCGGAACAAGCACTGCTTTGTGCAAATAAAAAATTTACCAAACGATTTAAAAAAATGGAAGAATTAAAGACAAAGCCATTTGAAGAATACTCGTTTGACGAATTTAATGATTTATGGAAACAAGCTAAAATAGAAACAAGAGATTAACTAATTAATTAATAAAAGGAGACGAAATGAAAAAATTTTTTGGTTTAATGTGTTTTTTAGTATTAATTTCAATGCCGGTAAAAGCATATATGGGAAGTAGTTTTGATGAACCTATAAATGTATGCGCAAGCCACATACTTGTTGACGATAAACTTGAAGCTGAAAAATTAAAATTAGAAATTAAGAATTTTAAAGATTTTCAGCAACTTGCAGCAATATATTCCAAATGTCCGTCAGGGAAAAAGGGCGGATATTTAGGTTGTTTTGGTAGAGGTCAGATGGTAAAAGAATTTGAAAAAGCTGCATTTGAAGCAGAAAAAGATACTGTTATCGGACCAATAAAGACAGATTTCGGATACCATTTGATTTGGGTAAATAGAAAATATTAAAAAGTGAAAAATAAATTAACGTCTAATATAGCATTATTTTTAACTGCTCTTATTTGGGGGCTTTCTTTTGTCGCGCAGAGAGCAGGCATGGAATATATAGGACCTTTTACTTTCAATGCAGTCAGAAGTTTTCTTGGCGGTTTAAGTTTGCTGCCTTTAATCATATTTATAAAAATATCTAAACCTGATACAAGAAGTGAAAGAAGAAAACACGCACAGCATATAAATTTAGCAAGAGCCGGAATCGGATGCGGCTTAGCACTTTTTTCGGCAATGACAATTCAGCAGTATTGCATGCAATTTGTGGGCGCCGGTAAGGGTGGATTTATAAGCGCTCTTTATATTATTTTTGTTCCTTTAATTGCAATTATTTTAGGAGATAAATTAAAAAAAGAAATAGTTATAAGTGTTTTTCTGGCTTTGTTTGGGCTGTATTTGTTGTGTTATAAAGCCAATACCGGTTTTGGGATATACGATTTATTATTAATGCTAAGTGCATTTTTGTATGCTGTGCATATTTTGGTTGTTAATTATTATTCAAGAGTTGTAAATCCTGTAAAAGCTTCTTGTTTACAATTCTTCATCGTTGGTATACTATCTTTGCCTTTAGTTTTATTATTTGAAAAAGTTGACTTAAATGCGGTTATAGCATGTAAGATTCCGTTGTTTTTTGCCGGTATTGTTACCTGCGGAATTGCGTATACTCTTCAAATATATGGTCAAAAATATACAATGCCGGTTATTGCATCTTTGATACTTTGTATGGAATCGGTTTTTGCAGTTATAGGAGGTGTAATAATTTTAGGTGAAACAATGACAATAAAAGAGATTTTGGGCTGTGTTTTTATGATAAGCGGAGTTATTTTGTCCAACTTAGAATTTGAACGCACATAGATTGACTGTTAATAAAAAAATTTTTATAGTAGAATTTAGTTATGCCGAAGTGGTACTCTGCCGCAGGAAAATGATTGAGTATCATTTTCCGAGAGGGTTGACCTCGAGTCAACTTCCACCACTGAGTGCATATGACAAATTGAAAATTGAACTTTAAAAACGTAGAATTTAGTTATGCCGAAGTGGTACTCTGCCGCAGGAAAATGATTGAGTATCATTTTCCGAGAGGGTTGACCTTGAGTCAACTTCCACCACTGAGTGCATATGACAATTTGAAAATTGAACTTTAAAAACGTAGAATTTAGTTATGCCGAAGTGGTACTCTGCCGCAGGAAAATGATTGAGTATCATTTT
>CAJOOM010000121.1 GCA_905236775.1 Candidatus Gastranaerophilales bacterium | reverse complement strand
CCATCGCCACGTTTTGCATAAACAATCTCTTTGTTACCCTTGTTATCTTTATTATCTTTGTCTTTCATTAATGTCCTGTACATAACTGCTGTTTCAAGCATTTTTGTTATTTTATTTGAGGAAAAACCTTTTTCTTTACAATAATCCCTAAACTCATCAAGTGATATAATACCATCTTCATCAGCATCCATTTCTTTCAGATACATAGGCTCGCCTTTTTTAGCATAATAAGCACTATTGTTATTATTGGTTTTCATACCAAAATTTAAGCCGGCAGGCTTTTTGTTAAGGAAATTTGTTTGTAAACCAAAACCATTATTATTGTTTGCAGATACATTATTTTGAGCAAAATCCATTTTTACTACCTTTCAAATCCATATATAAATATTATATCTTATTTTATAACTTCTGCAACCATATTTAAAATTAAAATAAGAAGTGAAAAACAATCACTTCTTATTTTAGTAAATAATTTTAAATAATTCTTTTAGGATTTAATCAATAAACTTGCCCCAATTACACCGGCAGTATTTCCTAATTGGGCTGGAACAATTTCAACTTCTCTTTGAATAACCATAGCTCGTTTTGATATAGTCTCTCTAATCGGCTCAAAAAGTATATCCCCAGCTTCAGCTACACCACCACCAATAATTATTTTTTCGGGATTAAGAAGATTAACAACAGAAGTCAAGCCCATACCTATATATTCGCCCATAATTCTAAAGATTTGTCTTGCTACAGGATCGCCTTCTTTAGCAGCTACTGCAACAATATAAGGTGTTATATCCGGATTTGCGAGTTCTCTATATTTAGTAGATTTACCGCCTCTAATATATTCTTCAGCTAGAGCTACTATAGAAGGACCCGAAGCATAAGCTTCCAAACAACCTCTATCACCGCAACCACATAGCGGGCCTCCAACATTAGTTAATTTTATATGACCAATTTCTCCGGCTGCATTATTAGCACCACGAACTAATTTACCGTTAATTACAAGTCCGGAACCAATACCTGTTCCAACAGTAATGCAAACTAAGTTTTCACACCCAACACCAGCACCGTAATTTAATTCTCCAAGAGCGGCTGTTCTAACGTCGTTATCAACTCTCGTCGGAATTCCAAATTCTTTTTCCATTATACTGGCAATAGGAACATTTACCCAGCCAGGAATATTTGGAGCTAGTCTAACAATACCTTTTTTACAATCGATTTGCCCCGGGAAACCAAAACCTATCCCCTCAATATCAGTAGGTTTCATCTTTGTTTCTTTAAGCAAATCTCTGATTGCGTCTTTCATGCTATTAATTGTATATTCATAACCCATCTCAGCTCTTGTTGGAATAGAGTTTGAATAAATTATCTTACCCTTATCGCTCACTAGTGCAATTTTTACATTAGTACCACCTACATCAACTCCAATACGTTGTGCCATTTATTAAATCTCCTTCTATAATATAATAATTTTGCTATTTTTCTTTAATTTGTTTTGCGCCGGCAAGGTCTATATCACTAACTTGATTTTCCTTTTTTGCATCTTCTAATTCAAGTTGTTTATTAATAACAACTGTTTGAACGACTTGGAAACAGTTGCTTGCAACAAGGTACAAAAGCACTCCGGCAGGAATCGGTATTATAAAGAATGTAAACCCTAACATTAGCGGCATGAATATATTCATTGATTTTTGCATTTGTGCTTGCATCGGGTCTTGATTTGCATTCTTATTCATTGCCATCATTGCTTTTTGTGACATTACCATTGTCAACATAAATAGAACTAAGAGTGCAAACACATCCCAGTTTAGAGGTTGTTCTTTTACAACTGTAGTTGGGAATGATGTTCTTAAAATACCATCTTGTTTTGTAAATGTCATGGATTCCGTTTCTTTAGTTCTCACATTAGTAACTGAAAGAATAACTTTATTAATCTTTACTAAATCATCAAATTTATAGTTAAATGCGTCATCTAAATTAAGTTTAAAGTCAGCATTTTCATTCGGTTTAAATTCCCCTTGAATTTCAACAGCTTTATTTGGTTTTTTAATTTTTATATTCAATCTAGGCTCATTTTCACCATCAAAATATACAGTCGCAGTTTTACCGGTTAAGAATGTATCATTATTTGCAACTCCAAAAACACCATCATTAGAAACACCTGCGGTGGATTTCATTGTTGCATCAAGTCGTTTAATGAATAAAAACTGTGAATCACCTGCCATAGAAATAAACTGCGGACTCATTAATGTTGAATACAAAAGAATAAAAATAGGCATTTGAATAAGAAGCGGGAAACATCCTGCCATGGGATTAAATTTATGCTCCTTATAAAATTCCATCATCTTTTGCTGCATTACCTGCGGATTGTTTTTATATCTTTCTTGAATTGCTTTCATTTTGGGCTGCAACAGTTGCATAGTTCTCATTGAACGTTGTTGCGAAACTCCTAATGGCCACATTGCAGCTCTTACTATTATAGTAAGTAATATAATTCCGATACCGTATCCACCAACGACGGATAACATTTTTAATACTTTGATAGTTAGTGTCGTAAAATCCATACCTTCTCTTCCCTAGTGTTAAACTAATAATCTAAAACGTACTTTATACGTACTATCTAAGAATACTTTAAATATATTCTCAAGTCAATTAAATAAAGAAAATGGATAAATTTAGTTTTTTATTCTGCAAGATACACTTGTTCATGTTAGAATAATTATAAGAGGAAGGTATTGAGAAAATGAGTTTAAATGTATATTTAGGAATAGATGTAGGCTCAGTAACAACAAAACTGGCATTAGTAGACGAAAAAGGCAAATACATAGATTCGTACATGTTAAAAACCGCAGGTAAACCTGTTGATGCAGTTCAAGATGGTTTAAGACATATCATCAGCCAAGCATTATGCGAATATTCAGTTTGCGGAGTAGGAACAACCGGTTCCGGAAGGAATTTAGCCGGTGCATTAGTTGGAGCTGATGTTATAAAGAACGAAATTACAGCACATGCAGTTGCTGCAAGTACTAATATTCCAGGTGTTCAAACGATTTTAGAGATAGGCGGACAGGATAGCAAAATTATTATACTTCGTGACGGTATTGTTACGGATTTTGCAATGAACACAGTTTGCGCTGCAGGAACTGGAAGCTTTTTGGACCACCAGGCTCAGAGACTAAATGTTCCTATTGAAAAATTCGGAGAAACTGCACTCCGCTCAGAAAATCCTGCAAGAATAGCCGGAAGATGCGGGGTTTTTGCAGAATCTGATTTAATACATAAACAACAACTAGGTTATCCAGTAGAGGATTTGTTATATGGTCTATGCCAAGCTCTTGTAAGAAATTATTTAAGTAATCTTGCTTTGGGAAAAGAGTTACTACCTGTATTCTCATTCCAAGGAGGTGTTGCATCTAATACCGGCATGGTTAAGGCATTTGAAGAAGCTTTGAATACAAAAGTTGTTGTCCCTGAACATCATCAAACAATGGGAGCAATTGGTGCTGCACTTTTAGCAATGGAAAATCATCAATACACCGAAAATTCCACTAAATTTAAAGGTTGGGAAGTTGGAGATATGAACTTCCAATCTGTTACATGCCAATGCACAGGATGTTCTAATAATTGTGAAGTAATTACTATTTTAGAAAGCTCAGAGCCAGTAGGGCATGTTCAAAAAATTGGTGATATAAAAGGAAATATTATCGCTCGTTGGGGCGGAACGTGCGGAAGATGGGACATAGGATAGAGGATTAGTTATTTGAGTACGAAAATTGCAATTACCGGTAAAAGCGGAAGCGGAAAAACTACAATTACAAAAGCATTTTTAAATGTTTTAAAAACAAATTTTCCGGATAAATCTATATTGCTTTTTGATAATGATTTGACCGGTGAATTGGGACATTCATTTGGCATGGATATTAGGAATACTATCTATGGCATTAGGAGCGGAAAACATGAATACAAAACAGGAATCCCCGAAGGAATGTCTAAACATGAATTTGTTGAATGGGCAATAGAAGATATTTTAGTTTCAATAGATGATAATGTTGATATTATTGTTTCTTGGTTTGTAGGGGCTAAAGATTGCAGATGCCCTATAACAGCTCAAATTAATTATGCGTGCCAAAAACTTATCGAAAGATATGATTTTGTGATTTTTGATTGTGAATTTGATCTCAAGTATTTAAACCAATTGGTAGAAACTAATATTGATTTAGCTCTTATTGTTGCTAATCCAACTTTAGAATCAGTTAAGCTGGCAAAACGTATTGCTGAATTTTCCGTAAAACATGCTGATGGCGGGCAATTAGGAGTTGTTGTAAATAAGGTCAAAAATGAAAATTTAAGTTCCGTATATTCAACGATGAAAGATTCCGAACTTGATATACTTGGTGCAATTCCTTTTGATGAGACACTTGCTGATGGCACATCCGATTGGAATTCTCAAATAGTTCAAGAAGCAGTTAAAGAGTTTTACTTTAGACTTAATTTACCACAGGAGAATTCATAATGGCAGTAATTTTAGACGGAAAAGCTACATCCTTAAAGGTTTTAGATAAAGTAAAAGAGCGCGTAAGTAAGTTGAATACAACTCCGCATCTTGTTGTTATCTTGGTCGGTGACAATCCTGCAAGTAAAATTTATGTGAATAACAAGAAAAAAGCAGCGGAAAAAGTTGGAATCAAATCAACAATATTGGAGTTTGGAGTTAATATAACAGAAAATGAGCTTTTATCAGAAATCGCCATGCTTAATAACGACAATGACGTAACCGGAATTCTAGTTCAACTTCCTTTACCGGAGCATATTGATAAAAATAAAATAATTACTTCAATATCTCCTAAAAAAGATGTTGACGGGTTTCATCCTGAAAATGGGGGTAAATTATTATTAGGGGTCGAACCTTATTTTTATCCTGCTACTCCTCAGGGAATATTGATGCTATTGGATGAATATAATATAGAACTTGACGGTAAAAATGCTGTTGTAGTAGGTCGTTCAAATATCGTAGGAAAACCTATGGCACAAATGCTTTTGAAACGTAATGCTACTGTTACAATGTGTCATTCTCATACCCAAAATTTGAATGAAATAATAAAAACCGCTGATATCGTTATATCTGCGGTAGGTAAAAAAATTATAAGATGTAAGATGGTTAAGAAAAATTCTTGTATGATTGACGTTGGCATATTTAGGGATAATAATGGCAAACTCACAGGAGATGTAGACTTTGATATCGTATCTCCAACTTGTGGTTTTATAACCCCGGTGCCTGGTGGTGTTGGTCCTATGACAATAGCATCTTTGATGTATAATGCATCTAAAGTGTATTTGTAGAACCTTATGATCCTTGTAATAAATGTGTTTCTTGAGCAGAAGATGCAACTTGTTGTTTGTCTGCATCTTTTTCTGCTTGAAGTTGTGTTACAAGTGTCTCGTACATTGTTTTCATTGTGTCATATTCAATATCCAATTCTGCTAGTTCTGCTGACAATTTTTCGTCATATTGCCAAACTTTCGCATCTGCATATTGTCTTGCATTTGCATCATTACCTTGTTCTGCTTTTATAGTAATTTTAACTCCGCCATGGGAAGCACTTATGTCTCTTGTTGTATCAAGAGCGCTTTCATATGCATTTGTCCACTTTTCTTCATATTTAGTCTGTTTTTGTAGTTTCTCACTATTTGCTTCATATTTTGCAGCCCACTGATTCATCAACATTGTATAGTAGTTGAGATCTGCCGTAATATTTAATAGATTTCCAAGTCCTGCTGCCGTTGACATTTTCTTATACCTTATTTTCTATCTTACATATATATAAAGTATTTAAAAATAGTATAATTTCAGCATTTCGTTTATTTGTTACAATTCTTAATATTCGATATTCTACTTGGAACTTGCGGTAAAATGACAATATCTCAGACTTTTTCTGCACACTCACTTGTATTTCATAATTTTTTCGAAAAAATAAAGGAGGACAAAAAATGCTAAATCAAGACTTTTATAGCTTCTATAGCAGCTTTAATAGCTGAATCTGTATCATGAACAACGGGATTATCCAGTCCTAATTTTTCACGCTCTTGATTTGCTACTACTAAAAATATAGAGCCAACTTTTACCTTTAAAAAACTTCCTGCAACAAACAAAGCCGCAGACTCCATTTCAGATGCCAAACACCCTAGTCTTAACCAAGCTTGCCACTTATTTTCTAAGTCATAGCTAACTGGCATAATCTCAGGATTATGCTGACCGTAAAAAGCATCTTTACACTGTACTACTCCAATATGGTGTGGTAAATTTAATTTTTCTGCTGAAGATTTTAAAGCAGACACAATATCAAAATCAGCAATAGCAGGAAATTCTATTGGCGCATATTCTTTAGAAGTACCTTCCATTCTAATAGCACCGGTTGCAATGACTAAATCTCCGCTTTTCACATTAATATCCATACCGCCACAAGTTCCTACTCTTATAAACTTTTTTGCTCCTACTTTTACAAGCTCTTCAAGAGCTATTGAAGCTGATGGACCACCAATTCCGGTAGAAGTTACACTTACTTTTTTACCATTTAAATAACCTGAATAAGTTACAAATTCGCGTTTTTCAGCAATAAATTGCGGGTTATCAAAATATTGAGCAATTTTTTCACACCTTTTTGGGTCGCCAGGAAGTATTACAAATTCTCCTACATCACCCGCTTTTAATCCGATATGATATTGAGTTCCATCTGTTGAATATTTCATATAAAATCTCCTAACTGAAAAACTCATTTTATCAATTACACACCGTCATGTCAAATATAAAAGATTAAATATAATACAGCTTTTTACCACAACTATCTCATATATTCTGTTGAAATATACATGTTCATTAACACAACTCCTGTTAAAATAAAATCAAGTCCGGTCAACACACCAATCAACCATAATGCTGCTGATGGAAATACAATTATTGTTGCTATTCCAAAAATTAACTCTATTATTGATAGAAATATACACATCCACCAAAAATTAAGAGTCTTTCTTGTTTGAATAGTAAAAGAAAAAGCTGATATACTTTTTAAAATAAAATATATTCCCGTTAATCCAATAATCCACATCATATCAACAATATTAAGAAAAAATAGCAATACTCCATTTAGAAAGAGTATTATTCCTAATATAACATCAAGTATAAAATGTCTTGAGAAATTTCTGGTTAAGATTGCACTAATACACTTAAAGCCGCCATATATAAGAAATGCTACAAACATTACATAACCAAAAGATACAACAGATACTTTAGGCAAAATTAACATTCCAAGCCCTAAACTGAGTAACAATACACTTTCTGTTAATACATAACTTAAGAATCTGCTTTCTGTCATAATTATTATTCCTTTCTTTAAATAAGAATGACATGCAGAATAATCCTATACTATCTCATCACTGGTATTTTGCTAAGACAGTTTTTTTTCTAATAAAATAATAATTAATATATTCTAATTAAGAAATATATTTTTCAGTTTTTAGAGCAAGTATTCGCTTAATTTCTTCGTTATTGTTCGTAAATCCAAACACTATAGCAAATAACGGATTCTTTTTGTAATTTATCCGCCTTACTTCAACTACATTTGAATAATTTGCAAGAAAACGATCATAATCAAAGTTTT
This sequence comes from Candidatus Gastranaerophilales bacterium, assembly GCA_905236775.1. Taxonomy (GTDB): domain Bacteria; phylum Cyanobacteriota; class Vampirovibrionia; order Gastranaerophilales; family Gastranaerophilaceae; genus CAG-196. Next base: position 24,005 of record CAJOOM010000121.1, on the reverse strand, counting down.
TAATTTCATCTTTTTTCACGTTTGATGGAACTTCAGCCATAGAGAAATAATATATATTCTTATCAGATTTTTCTATTATTGAATTCCAATTTGGTCTTTTTTGTTTATAGAAATATTCATAATTATTTATTCCCCAAGCATATTTAGCGACATCAGTGGTACACCAACCGGCAAAACGCATAGGATTTATTTCAATAGGTATAATGTCACCATTCTCTGTAATTCTAACTTCTATATGCATTGGAAAGTTTCGGATATTTTTCATTTCTCCTATTTTATTTAGCAAAATTTCAAATTTTGCTAAATATCTTACCATTATACTTGCAGACATTATATAAATTCTATCTCTGACATCCTTTTCATTAAGGAACGGATGTTCAAAAACATTAAGAATTACAACACTTCCATTTCTGTCATAATAAGCATCTATTGCATATTCATCACCTTTTATTTGTTCTTCAATAATAAATTTTGATGCATTTATAACATTTTCCGGATATAAGGAACTTGCAATAGATATTTCGTTTTCTAACTTTGAAATTGTTGTATCCCATTCATTTTGATTATTTATTGTATGCACACCAAAACTCAAAAAACCTACAGTCGGTTTTAGCACAACAGGAAATTTTATTTCATTTTTGTTTAATCCTTTTAAACTTGAATAATCAACAACCTTATAATAAAAATCCGGATACAAAGTTTTTAATAAATCTCTAAAAGCAGCTTTATCTTTGAATAATCTTATGTATTCGCTTAAATTTGACTTTGGCAGGTTTTCCAATACCCAGCTTATAGAATTCTCAGAATTTGAATATATAAGAGGATACTCTTGCTTTAGATAATAATTTCTAGCCTTATTATCGGACACCAAATTAAAAGCATCAGTTTCTATACCGGCATTTTCTATTTGCTCGTTATCTAATATAATCCAATCATTCTGTATTATAGTGTCCACCAAATACTCTGATACATAAGGTTTTTCTAGAATAAACATGCAAGTCTCCTCTTTCATTTTTATTATATGTCAAAAAGTTTATTTTTTTAAGATTTTGCAATATATCATAAATTTTTCACTTTACTATTCATATTTTTCTTAATAAATCTTAATATTTAATTCAAAAAAGGCAATTTTTAAAAAGAAAAATACTTTATATATATGTGTAGTAAAATAAAGGTGTTTTAATATGGCGATTAATCCTTATACATTAGCCAACTTGTGTGATAAAGGCATATTAAATAGTGCAGACATAGCAATGCTTAATGCTCCGACAGTACCATTTATGCCGGTTGGAAATCAATATTTAAATATGGCAATGCAAGGTAATTTATATAGAAATTACGGAATGAGCAATGATAGTTTTCATTCCGGCTATACACCCGCATATACAGCGACTTATCCGCAAGGAATGCCGGCGGGAGGTTATAGCGGAATACCCGCAGAAATAGGAAGTCGTTCTAATGTTGGTGGATTTAATGCATTTAATGGTTACGGAGTTGGAATTTATAACAATAATAATTTACTTAAAAATTTTGGAGAAGATGGAGTAACAGGTTCTCAATGTGTAAATGGCGGTTTAAATGCATTTGGAGGATTCAGTGATACGCAAAATAATATATCAAGCGGATTTAATAAAACTGCATCTTTATTTGGTAGAATACCAAAAGAAGTTTGGGGACTTGTTGCTGGTATAATAGGTGTCACAGGTATTGTATTGGCAATCAAAAGAGGTAAAAAACCAGTAGAAATGGTTAAAGAAGATTCAAACTTTTTCTCAAAACTTAAATTTTGGAAAAAGAAATAATAAATCAAATAACCTTATTAAAATACCTTATTAAATTTATTGCTCTTTTAAAAAGAGCTTTTTTTTTTGAAACAAGATACAATATTACAAAATAGTATTGCAAAAAAAATGGTAAAATTTAACTTATGCTAAACGTTTTAGAACAGATTTAATTTTCTCGTTAGCTTTTTTTAAAACACTCTGTTTTTCTAATAGTTCAAAAATCATAATTATTTTTTTTATTCCTGTAGCATTTTTAATCTTTTTGTATATATCAAAAACTGCTTCTCTTGATGGATAATCAATAGAAAAGTGAATTCTATTATTTTTGCCTGTTCTTATTATAAGTTTGTCACTATAATTATTGTTACAATCTTTTTTGTGTTGTTTCTTTACACTGAACGGACCTTTGTAATTTTTATATGAATTTGGGGAACAAAGAAAATATCCATCTTGATTAATAATTAGTTTCCATCTTGATTGTTTATATTTTTCTTTAGCATCAGTAACTAATTTTACAGCTTTTTCTCCATCATATTTTTTAATATAATTTAATCCGTCATCATTAATTACAACTGATTTAAAACTTACCATATTATGAGATATTGTATTCATATTAACTATAAAAACCGAAAAAATTTTTTTTGCTAGGGAGATTGCGAAAAAATTAAAATTTTGTCTTGAAATTTCTTTAGCTCAAGCCTATCACATACACCGCTGTCGCTAATGTATGTTTCGACTTTCTCAAACCGAACTTCTTGCGTACAAAAATCTCGCTTCTTGCTAGCTATAGGGAACGGTTTCAAATATAATTTAACATAGCTTAGTCCAACTACTCAGATTATTAAAAGAGGCATTGCAGCAATCTGGTGGAAGTTAGTATTTAAGCAGGTTATCAATATACATATTTAATAGGATGTCAAAAATTGAATAATTTACTATGATAACATCTGATAAACAACGCAAGAGGTAGAATATGATTTTTAAAGACATAGCTGAAGATTTATTAGAAAAAAAAGTGATTCTTCGTACATAAAATACGAGATAGAAGATATTAAATCTAAAATAAATAAAAAAAAGCGCGAACACTTAATATTAGGCTTTATAGTCACTGTAATATCATTATTCCTTGCTTATGTATTATTAATTTAAATAACGAAATGTATTCAATAAAAAAGATGATATCTGATATAGAACAGATACCATCTTTTAAGGTTTTATTTATAATAATTAACCGATTCTTCCAGGAACAACAACTCCGCCTTTAAGATTCTTCTTATAGAATTCTACGTGCGGTTGAAGTACACTATCCAAAACATCCGGCAATTCTCTATTTTGCATAATAGCTTCAACAATTTCTTGATAGCAAGTAGCAAAAGCTCTTAATTGAGTCATTGCACCAGCTGCCTCCGGTGTTAAGCCGAGTTTTGTCGTTTCTACATATTCTTTGAAAAATGCTCCAGTAGATTCATAAGATTTTGTTAAAGCTCCAATATAAGCATCTGCATTTGACTTGCAAACACCATTGTCTATAGGAACAGTAAGAGCAAATACTAATTTATTTGCCGGATTAAAATGTGCTTCAGCAGAATGGTGCATTGCATCAGGAACTTTTGCAATCTGTTTTAATGTATCTTTTTGTGATTCATTTTGCATTTGAGCATGCCAGTATACAGTATTTTCAAACATTGAACCCATATATTGATGAACAGAAGCTTTAATACCATTCATTTTTGCATCAGCCCAGAATATACCTTCTTTTAAAGCATCATTTAGTTCTAAATCTGCAGTCAGTGAAAGAGAAGATATTTCTAAAGCACTTCTAAGCATCGTTGCCATGTCATCTTTTTTCATCCCTGCATAAGCGAGAGTAAATAAAGCATGGTCATCAAAAGCTGAAAAACGACCACCTACATCATCATGTATAAATAAGTCACCTAACCAGCCTTGCTCAATAGAAGTTCTTCTAAGTTCAGATTTATCAGCATTCTTATCTGTTACCGCAATAAAATGTTTTGCGGTTGCTTTATCAGCTTCAGCTTCAGTCATTCCCTTTGCCAAATAAGCATCCTTTACCATTTTTTGAATTCTTAAGAAACCATCTTTTGTTTCAAAAGTTGAACCGGATTTTGATGCAATCAAATAACTAGACGATAAAACATCTCCGCCTAATTTTGAAAGATATCTTTCCCAGCTTATAGAATCAACATCAGAATAGAATAATACGGATTCACCGTTAAGATTAAGTCCATTAATACCAAGCATATGCTCTACTGTATGTTTTGAACCGCCAATTCCCATAATACTAAGCTTTGAGACACCTGTTTGAGTTTTTAAAGAGGAAACCATTGAATAGATTTCGTCTAATCTTCCTAACTGAAGTTCCGGCAAATTAACCCAATTTAAAAATTTACCTTCTTTGTTAGCTCTTTTTGAAAACTCACTTACAAATTCTGAGATTCTAGATTGGTATTTTGAAAAATCAACACCGGTAAAAACAGTTTTTAGTGATGAATTTTTTGTTAACATAATTAACTCTCCTTTATGATTAATGATTGTATAGTACTACAAACAATGTTTTAATTAAATAAAATTCATAAGACTTTTATAGAAATAGGGCTTTAATAAACTCTTTAGCATCAAAATCTTTTAAATCTTCCATTTTTTCGCCGACCCCTACAAGTTTTACCGGCAATCCAAGTTCTTTTGCAATTGCAAGAACAATTGCACCTTTAGCAGAACCGTCAAGTTTAGTAAGTGCTACAGAAGTCAAATTAACGCAATCTTTAAATATTTTTGCTTGCTGTAATCCGTTTTGACCTGTATTTGCGTCAATAACAAGAATACTTTCTCTTTGAGATTCCGGCGCATTTTTATCTATAACATTCTTTATTTTTGAAAGTTCTTCCATAAGGTTATATTTATTTTGTAGTCTGCCGGCTGTATCTACTAGAATAACATCATAGGCTTCATTTTTACCTTTTTGAATTGCTTCATATACTACGGAGGCCGGATCAGCCTTGTCTTTTCTGACTATATCCGCACCGGAACGTTTTGACCAAATATCGACCTGCTCTTCCGCTGCAGCTCTAAATGTATCGCCAGCAGCTATCAATACTTTTTTGCCTTCTTGCTTGAATTTATAAGCGAGTTTACCGATAAGTGTCGTTTTTCCGGCTCCATTCACACCAGTTATAAAATATATATTTAATTCATTTTCTTTATAATTAAGCTTTGAATCACCGGTTGTATCAAGTATTTTTAAGAATTCATTTTGTAAAAATTCTTTTACTTGTGATGGTCTTATTTTATTCTGGTTTCTTAGTTTATCAACAAGTTCTGTTGCAAAATCGACACCCAAATCTGCACTTATCAAGCAATCTTCGATATCATCCAAAACAAATTCAGAGAAGTCTTCTTCTGAAGAAACCGTATCTACGACATTTCCTATAAGTGCTTGTGCTGTTTTTGAAACAGTATTTTTTAACTTGTCAAAAAAATTAAACATAATCCTATCCAAAATTTAAATCTTTAGCAAAAATTAGTTTATTTTAAGCCGTTTTCTACAATAACTTTAGCAAGTATTCCGTTAACAAAAGCCGATGAATCATCGGTAGAATACTTTTTCGCAAGTTCTACAGCTTCATCAACAATAACCTTTATTGGAGCTCCTTTTGTATAAAGCAATTCCGTTATTGCTATTCTTAATATATCTTTGTCTATTTTAACTAATCTAGAAATATCCCATCCGTTAGCATACTTCTGAATCTCATTATCAATAGCCTTATTATTAATTCTAAATTGTTCTGCCAGTTCTACTGTATAGTTTTTGACTTCAGACTGATTCTCCAAAGTAGTGAATTCTGCAATTTCCAGTGCTAATATAGCTTTTTCGGCAACATCAATCATTGTGTCTACTTTACTAATCATTTCATCTGTCATTGGAATTTGAACCGGTTTGTTTTTTGCTCCCATTGGGCGGGATAAATTGGATTCGTGTTCCGCTTCATAAGAATCAAGAGATTCTTTTATATCAATTAAAGAACCTACCGTTAGATTGAGTTCTTCCATTGCAGAATTTGATAATATTCTGACTGATTTAACAATAATATCTTCAAAGTCTTTTTTAGAATATTTTGTAATTTCTTTTTCAAATTGTGAAAATAAAATAAGTGCGAGTTCTCTCGCAGCACGTCTTGCTTGCATAAATATCTCCTTTAATTAAAGTATAGAACAATGTTATCACGAATTAAGGAGAATTAGCAATAAATATTTCATAAAACAATTGTATGTACATTATTAAATATACATAAACAATTCCGAGTCCATTAGGGCAAAAGAATTCAGCCTTTTATTAACCATTTTTATATAATCAAAAGCAAGATTTGTTAATTTAAATAAAAAAGCAGGATTTCTTTGAGGCAAGTCATTGCCACCAAAGCAATAACGAGGCTGGTTTTCTCAATTTTATCTAATAAATTTTCTGCTTCATAATTAAATTCATTAAAATCGCTAAATTCTTTCATATAATTTATAAAATTTATGCACTTTAAATATTCAAAATGTAACATTTTTAGTAACAAAATACTCATAATGTTACATATATTATATCGACATATTTTTTTAAAACTTTAATATTTTGAACAAAATTGTTACAATTGTTTACAAAATACTTTAAAACGCAGTAATATCAATATATTTTTTTAAAGTGCAAATGCTCGCAAACTTGTATCTATTATATCTTGATTAATTCCAATATAACGTAGTGTTATAGATGGAGCTGAGTGATTAAATATGCATTGCAACAAAGCAACATCTTTTGTTTCTTGATAAAAGTGATATCCGAATGTTTTTCTTAATGTATGTGTGCCAATATTAGTCATAATACCTGCTTTTAAACAAGCATTATTAATAATTCGATATGCTTGAATTCTTGTTATAGGTTTATCTCCTTTTTGACTGGGGAATAACCATTCATCAGTATGCTTGTCTATTATATAATCTTCTAAAGTTGTTTTGTATGAATCAGTAATAGGAAATCGTTTGATTTTGCCTGATTTCTGTTCTTTTATTGTGACATATTTTTTATCCTTTACATCTTTTACTTTTAGTTTTAATATATCGGATATTCTTAATCCAACATTTATTCCCATTAAAAATAATAAGTAATCCCTAATACCATTTTCTTTTAAAATTCGTTTAACAAGTTCTATTTGTTTTTTATCTCTGATTGGCTCTACTGATGTCATTACTTACACTCCTTTATACAAACATATACATTATCTCTGATACATGAAAGTATCCGAAAAGTTACATAATTTGTAACATTATGAGTATTTTGTTACATGTTTACAAAAGATAGCTGTGAAAGGAGCAAAGTATGTCATTAATAAGATATGGCTTTAATAATAAACTGCCATTAATTCAAGCAAAACAATTAGCAAAAAAGAAAGTTACAACAGAAACTTCAGCACCATCTGGCGCTGTTGAAGTATCGTGTACCTCAGGAGCCTCTGGAGTATCAGGAGTATCTGGGGCATCTGGAGCATCTGGTATTTCAGACAGTAATGCTATGCCTAAAGAATTAAACGAGCTCCTTGCAAAATATCAAGAAGAAGGTTGTACAAAAGAAGAAATTTTAAATGTTCTTGATAAATTGAAATTAACATCAACTATCAATGGTAACAAAGTAGTATTTGAATATGATGGAAAAACATATACATTAACAGTAACTGTAGAAAAAGCATCAGAATCAAGAACATCTACAGTTGCATCTTCTACAGTAACTGATAATGATATTTCAGCAGATAAAATTCAAGAAAATACAAACAATACAGAAGTTGATAAAGAATCAAAACTTGATGAAATCAACGAAAAATTATTGACTATCGATTTAGAACTAGAAGAATTAGAAAAAATGCTGGATGTTATCAAGAAAAATTTAGAAAATCCAGGTAGCTTATTTGCATTAAAGATTTTAACGATGGAAAAATCCAGAATAGAACAACAAATTTTACAATTATTAGGAGAGAAATTGTTATTACAAACAGAGCAGTCAAAAATAGAATCCCAATTAATACAGGAAGAAAAGTATTTATCAAAAAAAGATGAAATTGATGCAGAATTAGATGAAATCTTAGCCCAAAGAAAAGATTATTTAAATAAAATAGATGATTTGGGTAATCAAATGTATGAGCTTAGTAAAAATAAACCCCAAGAAAAAGATTATCAAGTTATAAAAGATGAAAAAGCTTTTAACGATGCGGTCAACTCAACAGAAGTTTGGCAAGTATTGTTTGATTATGCAAATAGAAAAATAGATTATTTTGAATATAGAGAAAAATTACATAATTTTGGTTTTGTAACATTCCCAACTAGTAAGGATGGTGTATTAAATCTACTTGGAAACTATACAGCTGATAATATAAAACAATATTTTTCAGTTCTGGACAATGACAGTTATAATCAGGCTATGAATGAGTTTTATGAAAAATATAACTCATTAGCGCATGAAAGGAATGAATATCAAACAAAATATGATAATATGTTTGATTCAATATGTGAAAATAGAGAGAAATTATTTAAACTTAACGAAAAATACGGCAGTGATACTGTTTCTGCAGCAAATAAAAAAGAACTTAAGCTGTTACAAGAAAAAACTGATAATTTATTGAGTGAAGTAAATAAATTAATTTATGACGAAAATTATGATCCATTTGATGCAAATAATGAAATTACAATAAAATTATCTCAATTAAGAGATGAAATCCAGAGTTTGTTTAATAATTGCGTTGATGAAAGTGATATGTTAATGAAAACTTTTGAAAAGCTAGGAGTTGGTGAACAAAAAAGTCATGATTACATAGATGCTAATTGGGACTCTATTGCTTGCGTTTATAACTATGATTATGTTGTATATGATGATTCTGTGTATGGTCAACAAGTTATTTTTAATAATGAAAAAATGAACATTATAAATAGTGCATTAGAGCAACTTGAGACAATATTCAAAGAAAGTCATGATGGCTTTTCTTTAGGTTAGTAGCATAAAATTACCCGTATAACGTACAGGATGCTATCTAGTTGTAATTCAACAAATTCAATAATAAAGCATAATAAAGCGGATAAAATTAAATTTACCCGCTTTACTGTTTTTAAAGTGATTTGTGTTTAGTTAGATTTCCTATCTGCCATTACAACCAAAAGCAATTGTTACGTGTTCACGCGGATTAATAGATGATATTTTTTGTCCTTTAGCATCTACTAAATAACCAAGTTCATCACCGGTTGCTTGAACAAGCCCTATTGTACCTGACACTGCAGTTCTAACAAAGTCTACAGGAGTTTTTACTGTTTCAACAACCATATCTCCTACACTTCTTGCAGCACCACCAAATTGACCTTGGAAAGTTTCACCAAGTGCGATACCAGTTCCTGAAGCAATATTTTCAAGTCCGTTACCTAAGCTTGAAATCATACCGCCTGTTGTTCTACCAACAATACCAAGCATTTGTCCTGACCATGTAAGAGGCGCAGTTACAATTCTTGATATGATATTAGGTGTATTTGATTTACTTATATCAGCATTAAGTATTTGTTTTGGTAAAGTTGCTCTGTGACCGCAATGTTCAATTTCTTGGAATGCTAATTTTAAAGCACCTTTTTGACATCCTGAAGGTCTAACTACTTCGACAACTCTACCGTAGACATTTGAGCCAACAGGGTATAATTGTCCGTTTATAGTAACGTCTTCCATTGTTTTAGCTGCAAATCTTTGTCCTACGTGAGATGATTTAGCATTGATTTGGTCTTTAAATTTAAGCTTTAATGTTGGAATATTAACCATTTGCTCTTCTTCAATAAAGGCCTTTTTATCAAGCGGGCATGTCGGACAATCATTATTTGCAGTTACAGGGTTTTTATCTATTCCTGCAGCTACTCGTACATTTTGTAACATAGCTGCTATATCAGCACGAGTTGCTTCTGCAAACGGATTAATTCTTTTTGGATTAGGAGAATTTTCTAAAGCCCCTTTATCTAAAGCTTTTGCAATAGGAATTTGTGCCCAATCCGGAACTTGTCCGCCATCTGTATAACGAGATAAAATTTCTTGAGCCTTGCATTGGTCTATATCATCACAAGGAATGCCTTTAGACATCGCACATAGTGCTTCAACACGAGTTACGTTATTGTTAGGCAAGAATTTTCCGTTTGGATAGCCTTTTAATAAATCATTGTGAACGGCAACAGTAATGGCATTACTTGCCCAATGGTTTGTTGGTACATCAGTAAATAATTTTTCCGGTGCTGTTGCATATGTATCTTTGTCAAAACCTTTGACTAACATTGTTGCAAATTCCGCACGTGATATATTTCTATAAGGCTTGTAAAGTCTGTCAGGATAACCTACAACGACATCATTCATTGCAAGTTTATCAATTTCACATGCTGCCCAGTGACTGGACGGTACATCAGGAAACATTTGAGACATTCCGGCTGCTGCGCCTGTCATACCTTGAAGATTTGCAAACGGTGATAAATCAAAAGGAGCTAATGTCTTTTTAATTGCTCTTATTGAATTTGCAGTATTCATTTGTATAGGGCATCCTGCTCCATCCATCCTTGCTTCATTTCTTACGATAGGTGCACCTGTATGATTAGGTAAATCATTTAAGCAAGGAATATTTGATGCAGCGCCGGTGATTGAGCCATCAGAAGACACAGTTGTACCCATAGTCATGGCATTAAGACCATTCCCGCGTGTAATAGCAGTACCATCTAAGCCATAACCATAACCTTGTGCAGAATAGATTGAGTCTTTTGTTGTACCTACAAAATTATTAGTACCGTAGATAGCGTTAGGATAAGAATAAACTTGGCGCATATCTTCTCTTGATACTTTTTTTGTTGTAGGACAAAGTGCGCAGGAAGGTGTCGGATCCGGTTCACATTGAGGAGCTTCATTACACCCGCAAGTAGGTTCCGGAACATTGTCGCAAGGACAAGCATTACCTGTAACTACAGGTAAATCTTCACAAGCGCAAGGAGTTTGCGTAACAATCGGTTGTTGTTCGCAAGGACACGCTGCATTTGCCGTATTAAATGAACACGTTGCTATACCAACGGCAATCGCAGCTGCCACAGTAAGTTTTCTAATTGTCATTTGACCTCCTTTTTCTTGAAACTTAGTTCAAGAAAATTTGAATTTATCGGGGTTTATATACCCCATAATTTACTAACTCAATCATTATGCTTTTATTTTAAAGTTAAAACATTGCCGAAAAAGGTAGTCCAGCTAGGTAATAATGTATATAAATGTATTGACTATTAATATTTATTGACTTTTTTACGATTAAAATTATATAATCTATATTATGCATGAAATTAAGAAAAATCACTATGTTGATACTATTATTTATTCAGTAGATAAGATTATAAGAAATCTAAAATTCGAACTAAGGCAAAAATTTGACAGCCTTAATACCGGAATAACAAGTGAGCAGTTTGTTGTTTTAGATACAATAGGATGTTACAAAAATATATACCAGCAAAAGCTTGCAAATATTATAATGAAAGATAAATCAAACACAACAAGAATAGTCAAAGCACTTGAACAAAAAGGTTTAATAAAGAGAGAATACGGTACAATAAACAAGCGTCTTGTATACTTTTTGCATATAACCGAAATGGGACAGAAAATAGTAAAAAATAATATGCCGCATATGAAACAATTTATAACTGAAATTTTTACTCATATTTCTGATGATGAAATTGATTTATTGCATAAATTAAGCACTAAATTTGAAAATGATTTATCTAATATTTCTGAATCTAACTTAATTTAGGAGATTATATGGAACTTACAGCTGATAAAAACTCTATTGAAAAACTTATAAATCAAGGTTTTAAGTATCATCAGGACGGTCTTTTAGATGATGCGGAATCTATGTATATGGAAGCATTAAAACTTGATAATAATAATGCTCAATTATACAATCTTATAGGTGTTTTAAGGTTCCAAAAGTTTGATATTGATGCTGCAATAGACTATATCCAAAAAGCTATTAGCATTTCTAAATCCGAATATTATTATGAATCCTTATTCCAAGTGCTAATAAGAAAAGAAGATTATGAACTAATTTTAAGTTACGAAAAAGAAGTTTCTATACTTTATCCAAAAAGTTTTACATTACTTTTTAATTTAGGTTATGCTTACAAGAAATTAGGGAATTTTGAATGTGCATTAAAATACTATGAAAAGGCATTATACGTAAATCCTACTTCATATGAGGGATGGTATAATTTAGCGAATTTATACGGAATAATGTCAAGAACAACAGAAGCTGTTTCAGCAATGGAAATATGTCACAAACTAAGACCTAATGATGATGATACATCATACTACTTGGCAATTGATTATTTTAGAACAAAAAATTATGCAAAAGGATTACCTCTTTTTGAGAACAGACTTTCGAAAAAATTTGCATTCACGTCTTATAACAAAACTATGCCTCAAATAATTAGGGAAGATAATTTTTGGAAAGGTGAAAAAATAAAAGATAAAAATATTTTCATATATTATGAAGCCGGATACGGAGATGTAATTATGTTTGCCCGATATCTTCCGCTTGTTGCAAAAAAATGCAAAAAATTAACATTAATGTGTCATAAGGAACTTATACCACTTTTTAAACAAAATCCGCATCTTGGAATAGATGAATTTCAGGATAGTTTTACTCAAAATAATTTAGAGGCTGATGTACATGCACCGATATTAAGTTTGCCTTACCTGCTAGGATTAAAAGGAAATGACATTTTTACCTCTTCAGAGGGATATATAGTTTCTGATGAAAGTATGGTTGAAGAATATCGTAAAAAGTATTTTAATAATGACAAAATTAAAGTTGGTATTAAATGGAGAGGAAATACGACCTTAGAAAAAAGCCGTGTAATACCGGCAGAATTATTTAATCAACTAATTCAAAAAAGAGATGATACTCAGTTTTATTCATTCCAAACTCTTGAAGGTTCAGAAGACACATCGAAACTTGAGAACATAATTGATATCGGAAAAGATTTATCAGATTTTTCTCAGACAGCTGCTGCTTTAAAAAATTTGGATATAGTAATTTGTAATGACACATCTCTTGCACATCTTGCCGGAGCAATGAGAATACCTTGCTGGGTAATGCTACCATATGATAGTGATTGGAGATGGCATAATGATTTCTCAAAATGTGATTGGTATGAGAGTGTAAAACTTTTCCGCCAAAAAGAAATTGGAAACTGGCAAAGTGCATTTAATCAAATACTTGATGAAATGAGTTCTGATAATTAATCATTTTTATGGTAAAAATTAAATAATATAAGAGGTTTATTATGAAGAAGACATTAGTAAAATATCCTTTTTTGACAAAGGAGATTGAAATATATGAGCAAGATAACGGACATAAAATTGTTTTAGCACACAAAGAAGGCGATATGATTAATATATCATCTTGGGTTAAAACAGGTTCAATTAATGAAAATAATGACAACAACGGTATATCACACTTTCTTGAACACTTAATGTTTAAAGGTACGCATAAGCATAAAGCCGGTGAATTTGACAAAATACTTGAATCAAAAGGCGCTATTGTTAATGCAGCCACTTGGAAAGACTATACATTTTATTATGTTACTCTTCCAAAAGGAGATAGTGATGAGAACTTCAATACCGCAATAGAGCTTCATGCGGATATGATGACAGATCCAGTTATTCCTGATTATGAAATGGGAGCACCATTTGATATTAATAATAAAAATGTTACAGATAAGAGAGAACGCCACGTTGTAATTGAAGAAATTCGAATGAGAAAAGATCAGCCTTGGACAAAAGTATATAATGCAACAAATAATGCTATGTATACTTCACATCCATATAAGCGAGATGTAATCGGGACTCCAGAAATTATCTCCCAGATTTCTCAAGAAGAAATTATGAACTATTATAGAACTTTCTATTCTCCAAAAAATGTTACAACAATTATTGTTGGAGATTTTGACTCAGAAAAAGTATTAAATAAAATTATTAACGAATTTCATTGGGGAGAAAGACCGGAACCACCGGAAACAAACTTCCAACCGGATAAACCTACCAGTGAAACAATATATGTTGAAAATTCTGCAAACATTAATTCATCTTTTATGATGCTTGGATTTTTAGGACCAATAGCAAAAGATATAAAAAACGTTATTGCACTTGAAATGCTTGCAATTATTCTGGGAGAAGGCACAAGTTCAAGATTATATCAGAATTTAATAGAGAATCAAGAAGAGCAGATTTTTAATATAATTGAAGCAGAACACTATACTTTCCGTGATGGATGTAATTTCTTTGTTCAAGCGAATTTCAATCCATTATCCAAGGAAAAAGCAATAGAACTTGTAAAAAAAGAAATGGAAAAAATCAAAGAAAATATTACGGAAAGAGAGCTAAACAAAGCTAAGAAAAAAGTAAAATCTCGTTTTGCAGGAGAGGTTGAAACTGTTTCGGATATTGGAGAAACAATTGGGTACTATATGACCGTATGTGATGATTTATCGCTTGCCGAAGATTATATACCTATTTGTGAAAAAATTACTACAGAAGATTTGCAAGATGCAGCTAAAAAGTATCTGGATTTAAATCATGCAGTAATAAGTGTTCTAAGCCCGCAGGGATAAATAGATAAATTTTACATTTTAATCTAATTTGATATATAATATGACTATGAATAGATTTAGGTTTTTAACATCAGGCGAAAGTCATGGGAAATGTTTGACTGCAATAATAGAGGGAGTACCGGCAGGTTTTAGAATAAAACCGTCAATTATAAATGAAGATTTGGCTCGTCGTCAAGTCGGGTATGGTCGCGGTGCAAGAATGCAAATTGAAAAAGATACAGTCGAAATAAAATCCGGTATAAGGTTTGGAAAAACAACCGGAGCGCCCATTTGTTTGGAAATTAGAAATAAAGACTACGAAAATTGGCAGGATGTTATGAACGTAGAGCATCAGGATTATCCTGCACAAGAGACCATAAAAAAAATAGAAGAAAAATCATTTACAACGGTAAGACCTGGACATGCTGATTATGCAGGAGCTTTAAAATATAATTTCAAAGATTTAAGAGATGTCCTCGAACGTTCAAGCGCAAGAAAAACAGCAATAGAAGTTGCAGTAGGTTCTGTTGCAAAACAGATTCTTAAAGAATTTGGAATTGTAGGATTTTCTCATGTTATTCAGATAGGAAATGTCAAACTGGATTTTTATCCTAAAACGTATACACTTATAAAAGAAAAAGCAGAAAAATCTGATGTAAGATGCGCTGATGATTTAACCTCGGATAGAATGATAAATGCAATTAGCGAAGCTGCTGAAAACGGAGATACATTAGGCGGAAAATTTGAGGTTATTTATGGCAATCTACCAATTGGTTTAGGTTCTTATGTTCACTGGGATAGAGCCTTAGACGGAAGAATTGCTCAAGCAATTATGAGTATTCCGGCAGTAAAAGCTGTAGAGATAGGTGCCGGAGTTGATGCTGCATATTTAAAAGGCTCACAAATGCACGATGAGCTTTTTATAAAAAATAAAATAGTTTATCGTAACACAAATAATGCCGGTGGTCTTGAAGGCGGAATGACAAACGGAGAAGCTCTTGTTATAAAAGGGACAATGAAACCGATACCGACAATGCGCAAAGCGCTTGCAACAATTGATATTAAGGATATGAAACCTGCAAGCGCGCATTTTGAGCGTTCTGACACTTGCGCCGTTCCGGCATGCGCTGTTGTTGCAGAAGCTAGGATTGCGATTATTTTGGTTGATGCTCTTTTGGAAAAACTTGGCGGCGATAATTTTAATGAAATTAAGAAAAATGCTGAACAACTATTTTAAAACCATTTTCCATTGCCTTATTGCAACTCCTTGTTATTGTGTGGGTAAATGTATTTGGCTTGGGCATTAATTAAGCAAGTCTTGTATCATAATCTCTCCAACAGAGAGAAAAGAATGTCAATTTGAGATTGCTTGCAATCAGCTATTCAAATCGAACCGGGATTGAAATTCATCGGTAACTTGAATCACGGATGGCAGCCTTATGCCGGTGTTAGTGTCGTAATTAACATTATGGATAGAACTCACTTTAGAGCTAATGATGTATCATTACCTAATATGTCAGTAAATCCGTTTGTTAAATACGGTGTTGGTGTTCGTAAGACTTGGGGCGAAAGACTTACAGGTTACTTACAAACATTCTTCATGAACGGCGGAAGAAGCGGCATCGGTGTTCAAGGCGGATTCAGATTCGCTATCGGACAAGACGGTTCTCATAGTATGAGTCAAAAAGCAGGCAAAACTCCTGAACTCAAAAAAACAAAAGTTAATTTGAGCGCAATGAAATAACCTGTTTTAACTTTTTATTAAAGAGGATGACTTTTTAGTCATCCTCTTTTATTTTTTATTAAATTTTGTAACAATATTCGATAAGCAATGTTTACTTTTATCTTTGTTAAAATAATAATATATTTATAAAATATATATCACAAACCTATAGTGTATAGAGTAAATATATTCGGGGTAAGGATACCAACACGTAACGGGTATGTTTAAAAAAGCGGAAGTGTCGTATATGTGTTCTATTGCTTTAGCATGGATTGCTGAAAGAATACAAAAGGGTAAATAGTCGTTTTTGATATTTTCGGGAATATTACACAAAGTAAATAAGAAGAGAGTATATAACTGCATACGGAAACGCAGTATTGGGTACGTATCGCAATAAAGAAAGGAGATCTAACTATGACACTCACAATCAACACAAATATTGCCTCAATTATAGCTGAGCGCAATTTAAACAATGCGACAAATAATTTGAATAAGTCGTTAGAAAGATTATCTACTGGGTATACAATTAACCATGCATCAGACAATGCAGCAGGTTATTCTATATCTGATATGTGGACAACACAAATTAGTTCTTTAGATTTAGCAGCAAGCAATGCTTCTATGGGTAATGACTTGTTAACAACAGCAGAACAAACATACGGCTTATTAACGGAACATTTACAACGAATTAGGGATTTGTCAGTTCAAGCCTCTAACGGAACCTTTGGTTCAACATCATTAAAAGCTATTCAGTCAGAAATTCATGCAAGATTACAAGAAATTAGCCGTATATCAGCTAATGCTGAATATAACGGTATTAAATTAATGTCATATTCTGATGTAGAAGCTGATGCGGCATACAATAAGACACTTGGCATCACTTCAAACGGTATAGATTTACAAGTCGGTTTATACGCAAATAACGATAGTATAATAAATCTGGGTATCGATTTATTCAAAAATGCTAGTGTCAGCGGTCTTTTAGCAGGAAAATCTATTACGGTAGATGGTGCAACTAAATCTATTGACCCATATATTACTGCTGCTATTAACGGTAAAATAACTTTAAGTAAATATAACATCGAAGATGGTTATCAAATTATTGCAGCCGCTTGTTCAGGTTTAAGATTAGCAACCGGAAGCAGTGCAGGTACTACTACTACTCCAGGAGTGTATAAATTTGAAATTCAAGACAATGCTGCAAACGGCGCAAAACAAATGATTGGATTTATTGATAACGCAATTAATGAAATTTCAAATCGTGTTACAAAAATTGGTGCTGCCCAAAATAGAGTTGCTTCTGCACTTTCTGCAGTAGATGTTCAATCTCAAAATCTAACATCATCATTATCAACATTACGTGATACAGACGTTGCAAATGAATCTTCTAAATACATTCAAGCACAAATTTTACAACAAGCTTCAGCAACACTGCTATCAACCGCAAATCAAACACCAAGCATAGCGCTTAACTTGTTATAATCAACATAAACAAATAAATTTATAACAATGCTGTTGATTAGGGATTAGATATAGAAAAGGCATTTATTACATTTAATGCCTTTTCTTTTAATTGATTATACAATTTCATTCCTTCTTGATGTTTACTTCTGTTTAATATAGAATTTCTATGGAGAACTATCATGAATGCAATCTTATACTTATATATAACAGTATTTACAATATATTTTATAACTTTAGCAATTGTAAGTCTAAAGTCCGAAAAAAGAATCAGAGATAAATATACATCTAAAGACTCAAATCTTTGCGTTATTGTATATGCTACAGGCGATGCCGGAACTCTAGAATACTTAATAAGACAGCTTAAAAGTCAAAGTTATGCAAAAGAACATTATTCAATTTATGTAATTTTAGACAAAGTTGAAAATCCACCTGAATTCATTTTCCAGACTGATTTGGGGATTAATGTTGTAAATATTAATAACATGGAACCTATAGGAAAAAGTCAAGCTTATTCTATTATGGCTGAAAAATTAGGAGAAGCTCCAAACTTGGATGCTTACGTATTTATTGATGCCAAGAATTACATTGATTCTGACTTTTTAGAAAATATAAACTTTTACTTAACAAAACGTCCCATTTTTATGCCAATGATTAACTACATAGGTGCAGATATGGAATTAAAATTTTGGGATAGTGTTAAGGCTGCTTATGCACAGTATATTTACAACTTTATATACGCATCAAGAACAAAATTAGGACTTACAAACCTTTTAAATACTGATACATTTGTTATCAAAAGAGATTTATTAAATAAAATCGGATCTTTTGATTTTAGGGACAAAATATCTGAAACCAATTACACATTAAAACTTGCAAAAGAAAAAATAACAGTAGGAACTGTTAAAGATGTTAAAATATATAGAGAGATAGAAAATTTTGACTTAAGAATTCCTTCGCTGTCAAAAAGAATCGAAATTTTCTGGGGTAATTGGACTAAAGCAAAAAACCTCTTAGCTTTTGAATATGTTTTTTCTCTTATTATTCCTAATTGGCTTGTATGTGTACTTATTTATATGTATTTAATTTCACATACGTACCATTTTGGTTCAATAGGGATTTTCGGAATATTTCATGCAAGTTATACATTAATCTTAATTTCATTTATCGTTCTTGCATTAGCATTTTGCATTAGTTTATTTAATGTCGGAATTTATGCAAAAGATAACATATACTTGTTTTCATATCCCCTTTACTCAATTGCTCATATAGTGAAGAATTTCCCGCCCATCAGAGGTATCAAGAATTTAATTCAAAATAAAAACAGAAAACACAATATTGAAAAAATGATAACAGATGCCATCGTTACTGACGGCAAGAAAGATTATCCATGCAAATTAGAGCTTATATCTGACGATGGACTTGCAAAAGTAAGATTTATAAACAAAGGGAAATCATACACAACTAAAAACAATCATTTACGAATGTTAGATGCAATAAGAGAACTTTCTGCCAAATTGAATGATTATGGATTATCTCTAAAAATTTGCCAATGCTGCAAACACTATCAGGCAGTAGTAGATGGTTCTACTAATATGGTGAAAGGTAATTGCAGGTATAAATTTGAGGGAAGAATTGATGGGGATATAATACCTACGCTTATATGGAACACTTGTCCTAATTTTGAAAAAGAAAATGTTGTAAAACTTTTTTAAATTGTATTTGTATTTAGTATTTTATTTTAACTTGTATAGTGTTTATTTAAAGGAGAAAGCATGGAAGAATTTGATTATGGCATAATAGGCGGAGGTCCGGCAGGATATACCGCCGGTATGATGTATGCTAAATGCGGCAAAAAAGTTGTTCTTTTTGAAAAAAATAAACTCGGCGGAACTTGTTTAAACAAAGGCTGTATTCCTACAAAATCATTACTTCACTCTGCTGAAGTTTATTCTTCTATATTAAATTCATCATCAATTGGTATTGAATTTGATAACATTAGATTAGATTTTTCTAAAGTAATTGAAAAGAAAAATCAAACAGTAGAAAAAATTCGCAAATCACTTGAACTTGCTGTAAAAAATTCAGGAGTTAAAACAGTTTATGCGGAAGCTTGCGTAAAAGGCAAAAATTTGATTATTGCAGATAACAAAGAATACAATGTAAAAAACATAATTCTGGCAACAGGCTCAAAACCACGTAAGATTAAGGGATTAGAATTTGATGGGGAATTTATATTGAGTTCGGATGATATACTAGAGATGAAGAATTTACCATCATCAATTTTAATTGTCGGCTCTGGTGCTATTGGAATCGAGTGGACAAGAATTTTATCAAATTTTGGAGTAAAAGTTACAATAGTGGAACTTGACGAACACTTAATTCCATCTGCAGATATAGAAGTCTCAAAACGAATTGAACGAATCTTTAAGCAAAAAAAAATACAATTTTATTTAAATGATTGTATTGAAAATATTAACAACAAAATTGTTACCTTAAAAAGCGGTAATATTATAACTCCGGATAAAATACTTGTTGCTGTGGGTAGGGAAGCAATCTGTCCAGATTGTGAATGTAAAGCAATTTTGGGTGATGCATGCGGTGAAATTCAACTTGCTCATTATGCAATACATCAAGCTACATCTGAAGCACTTGGCATAAAATTTGATAAAAAGCTTGTACCAGCGGTGATATATGGAGAACCGGAAATTGCGTGGGTTGGGGAAAAAGAACAAGATGTTGACGATAGCTATAGCAAATCTGTACTTCCAATAACAGCTCTTGGAAAAGCATGGTGTGATGACTGTACTGACGGCTTTATCAAGATAATAACTAAAGATAACAAAATAGTCGGTGCCCATATTATTTCAAAAGAAGCTTCCAGTCTGATACATATACTTATTGCTGCGATTCAAAATAATATTTCAGTTAAAGATTTGCAAAAAATCTGTTTCGCACACCCTACATATGCTGAAGGAATTTTTGATTTATGTTTAAACAGCTAAGAAAAAAAACTACATCATAATATATGACTAAAATTAGATAATAACCAATTTGTTTTTAGCATAACTATTTGGTATAATCTAGTACGTTAAAGATTTATGTGTAATTAAACTTATTTAGTATTGGAGTAAAGATGAAAAAAGTAATAGCAATAATATTTTGTTTAGTATTCTTTGGAATTTCTGCAAATGCTCAAGTTGATAAGAACTCAAAAGAGTATTTACAAGGAAAATCTCATTTTACATTATTAAAACCGTTTACCGAATACACCGTCAAAAAGAGTATTAAAACAGCGCTCAAAAAAGAAACAAACGCGGATTTTGATATTAAATTTGAAGGGTATACAACTTCAAGCATTAAAAACGGAGTTTTTAAGTATATAGAATTAGAAGGTGAAGATGTAAAGTACAACGATGTCATAATTCCATACGTACATCTAAAATCTTTAACGGATTACAATTATATAGATTACACACAATCTCCGATGATATTTAAATCTGATATGACTTATGAATATGAGTTATTGCTTTCTGAAGATACTATAAATGATGCATTGAAAAATTCTAAATACAACAAAACAATTACAAATGTAAATAAAATAGCTTATCCGTTATTTACGATAAGCGGAGCAAAAATCAAGCTGGCCGATAATAAATTGTATATAGTAACTTCATATAACCTACCATTAACAAAAAAGGAGAGAACATTTATTGCTCAATCAGATTTTGAAGTTGTTGACGGAAAGATTAAAGCAAAAAATGTAAGCATTGATACAGCATACGGAAACTTAGGTTTAAACAAAGTTGCAAATCTTATTAACTATCTTAACCCGCTTGAATTCACAATGAAACTTTTAGATGATAACAAACATAAAGGCACAATAGAAAATGTTAACATTGTTGACAATAAAGTTAAAGTTAGTGGTAAAATATATGTAAAACAAATGACAAAGTAACTGTACGATTAATAAAACTGCTAACAAAAACAAACAACGTTACTTAATCATAATAAGAAAAGGAATAAAAAATGAACTTATCGAAAAAAATTGGAATTTTTTGTTTAACAGTTATAACAGTCGCATATGTTTATTTTTCTTTTTTTTACAAAGAGGGGTTCAATAGAATTCCAAAAAATAACACAGATATAACTGTTACGAAAGATAATCAAGATAAAAATCAAGATAAAAACCAAGATACTAAAACAAAAAAACACGATATAAAATCAATAAAAATATTTGTTACAGACTCAAAAGGTAATCTTCGTGCTGTGAGCAGAAAGTGCGATGCTGCAATTGAAGCTTCTTGTTTTAAATTTGCAATAAAAGAACTAATTATTGCACCAACAGAATGGGAAAAAAATAAAGGTTTATCGTCCGAGATTCCGCAAAATACAAAAATTCTATCTATAAGAGAAAATACAGACTGTATATTTATAGATTTATCTTCTACATTTGAAAGCGGAGGAGGAGCTGAAAGTACTTATATAAGAGTTAATCAACTCATAAAAACATCACTGGCGAATACTAAGTTACCTGTATATTTATATATTGACGGAAAACAAGCCGATGTAATAGGTGGTGAAGGAATTATGATAAAACAACCTCTATCAGAAAGGTCGCTTGATGACTAAAGATTTAGAATATTATATGAATCTTAATTGGACATTAATAGAGGGGACAGATTTAGATTTTAATGGAAATCCGTACCACTATATAGAAATAAAAGAGATTCCAAGTTTTGCATATTGCGCTAAAACAAGAGAAAAAGCTTTAGAAAATTACAAAACACAATTAAGACTTTCTTTAATGCTTATGCTTGAAGATGGCGATCATATAGTTGAACCGGGAGATGAAATAGACGATGATATTGATTGGGAGAGTATATGTCCATAGTTAATTTATCTGATATAACCATATCACCTATGACAAAAGATGATATTGAAGATATTACAAAAATAGAAGCTGAAGCCTACGGAAAACACCATTGGGCAAAATCTTCATTTTATGATGAAATGTCAAATAACCTTGCAAGATACTATGTTGCAAAGACTTCTTCAGGAGAAACTGTAGGATATGCAGGAACTTGGCATATAATAGATGAAGGACACATTACAACATTCGCTGTAAAAAAAGATTATCTTCGTAATCACATTGGTGAAGCAATAATGCAAAGAATCATTGATGATTGTTATAAAGATAATATAAAATATCTTACACTGGAAGTTAGAGTATCAAATATGCCAGCTATAAAACTCTATGAAAAATATGGTTTTCAATCTCTTGGAACACGTAAAGGATATTACCAAGATAATAATGAAGATGCCCTTATTATGTGGACAGAAAATATTTTTTATGACAAATTCAAATCAGTGTATAAAAAAAACAAAGATGCGCTCTTTTGTAATTAATATGTTATAAAAAAATTAGCTTTTATAAAAAAGGAAATAATGAGTAAACGTATAGAAGAACAAATAAATAGTTTCAAATATAAAGGTGAACCAATCAGAGTAACACTTGGAACTCTGATTATGACAGCATTATGTGTCTTATTAATTATTATTGCAACTTTTACTCAAGTTACAATAACGCACCCGTATTTCCCATCTGATGGATTTTTATATTTATCACAAGAAAATTCAACTATTGATATTATTAAACATTTTATGAAAAGCTATGACTATATTCCGCAAATTCCCGTAATATTTTTTGTCATTGCGCTTATGGGTAGAAAATTCGGAATGCTTGCCATAATTATTTACATAATTCTCGGTATGTTTTACCCGATATTTGCGCTTGGTGGTGGCATAAGTTATTTATTTGAATATGGTTTTGGGTATATATTAGCATATTTACCGGCAGTATTTTTTGCAGGAACATTATTAAAAGATAAAACAGATTATTTAAGAATTCCAGTACTTGCTTTTGTTGGAGTTTGTACTATACATATACTTGGGCTTTTGTATATGTTATTCATATCAACCCTAAGACATGCACCAATAGAATTAATAACAAGCTGGATAATTTCACAAAGTGGTATACAAATTCTTTATGATATATTTTTTACGGCTGTAGCAATCATTTTGGGTAAGCAACTAAGAAAAATTTTCTGGCTCGTTATGTGTTAGTTTTAAAAAGTGAATAAGTTTTTTTAAGTTGCTTGGCACATTAACCTCCCCTTTTATCAAGTACAACTTGTGGAGGTCGCAGATGTTGCATGAGAACGGATGTTCGAATGTTACATCTGCGGGAGAGGGTAATGAACACTAAACCCTCTCTTGAATTTCCTCCTGCTCAAGCCTGTCACTCACTGTGCTAAAGCTCTTGTTCGTTTCGGCTTTCGCTATCCGGACTTCGT
>CAJOOM010000120.1 GCA_905236775.1 Candidatus Gastranaerophilales bacterium | reverse complement strand
CCCCTTATTTACCCCCTATTTACCCCTTCCAGACTTCTGTTATTGCCATATCCGGACAACGTTTAGCGCACATTGCACAACCTATACATTCGCCGTTTGGGTCAACAAATTCAACCATGAAATCTCCTAAACGGTTAGTTTTAGTGCTTTTTTTTATTAATTTTTTCGGACAAGTTTCTGTACAAATATAACAAGATTTGCATTTAGCATTATCAATTTTAATTTTTCCCATTTTCCACTCCTACTCAAAAAGTATAGCAAAAACAATATTTTCCAGCCTGTTTTGTAAAGATTTGTAACAATATGAATAAAAACATGTTAGAAAATTGCAAAAATATGGAACTAAACAAATATAAAGACACGAGAATAGATATTTAAAAAATTAAGAAGGAGTATTAAGATGGCACTTACAATTAACACAAATTTATCATCAATGATTGTGCAAAGGAATTTGGCAAAGTCAACAAACCAATTAAATAATGCAATTGAAAGAATGACAACCGGATATAAAATCAATCATGCAGCAGACAATGCTGCCGGTTATTCCATTGCAAAGAACTGGGAAGCACAATTGGGTTCACTGGATGTAGCGGCAGATAATGCTGCAACCGGAGCAGATATGCTTGCAACTCTGGAGGATAATTATTCATTAATTGCGTCTCATGTGCAACGTGTAAGAGATTTAACGGAACAAGCTTCTAACGGAACATATGGTAAAGATTCGCTAGTTGCTATTAAATCTGAAATTACAGCAAGACTTGAAGAAATCAACAGAATTGCAGCAAACTGTGAATTTAACGGAGTTGATCTTATGACCGGTACAACAGGTGGTATTGAATCAGATTTAAATATTCAAGTCGGAATAGATGGCGGAGTAAATAGTAGAATTACTCTGGAAAGTTCTTTATTTGACAGTGGTAATATGACCGGTTTATTCAAAGACATGGGCGATAAAACGGCTACTGACGGTAAAAAACTCAAAGAGATTTTAACTGCTGCGGGCGGTTCCGCTACTTCTCATACAAATTTGACAACAGAAGAAAATATAAGAGCTTTTGCCTGCGCTTGTTCCGGTTTAACATATGCTGATTCTACATATTCCATAGACTCAACTCCTAATTGCGGAGCATCGCAAATGCTGACATTCTTGGATGAAGCTTTAAATAAAATATCAGAAAAAGTAACAAAAATTGGTGCAGGACGAAATAGAATTGATTCAGCAATTGAATCTATTGCTGTACAGTCAGAAAATATTACGTCATCACTTTCAACATTACGTGATGCAGATGTAGCAAAAGAATCTTCAAATTATATCAAAGCACAAATCTTGCAGCAAGCTTCAGCAACATTACTTGCTACAGCTAACCAATCTCCAAGTATTGCTTTGAATTTATTATAAGTTGTTCTTCATTAGGTAAAGGAAAAGGATATCTACAAAATAGATATCCTGTTTTTTTATCTTTTTCACTTTATACAATAAAAAATAATCTTTTAGAAAATTAAATAGTGTGATATAATTACACCATGACTATTTTTGATGAGAATTTAATACTTGAAACAATAAATATGATAAAGCTTTACAATTTTGATATAAGAACTGTGACGCTTGCAGTCAGCCTAAGGGATTGTATGTCAGAAGACGTAAATATTGTGTGTGATAAGATAAAATATAAGCTTGAAAAATATGCATCAAATTTGGTTAGTTATGCGCGTGATATTGAAAATGATTATTCAATTCCAATTGTAAATAAAAGAATATCACTTACTCCAATATCTCTTATCGGAGAATCGTGTAAAGTTAAGGACTACGTGAAAATCGCAAAAACCCTTGATGATTGCGCAAAAAATCTTGGTATAGATTTTATAGGTGGTTATTCTGCTCTTGTAGAAAAAGGTTTTACGCAAGGTGATAAAGCCCTTATTGACTCAATTCCGGAGGCGCTTGCTGTTACTGAAAGATTATGTTCATCCGTAAATGTAGCAACGTCAAAAGCAGGTATTAATATGGATGCAGTTTTAAAAATGGCTGAGACAATAAAAGACTCGGCAAAATTAACTGCTGATAAAGATGGTATAGGTGCGGCAAAACTCGTAGTATTTTGTAACTCTGTAGGGGATAATCCATTTATGGCCGGTGCATATTGCGGTTACGGCGAGCCTGAGTGTGCATTAAATATTGGAGTTTCCGGTCCTGGTGTTGTAAGAGCCGCAATACAAGATTTAGATATTAAAGCGGATTTAGGAGTATTGTCAAATAAAATTAAGCAAACGGCATACAAAATTACAGGAACAGGAGAACTTATCGGTAGAAAATTGGCGAAAAAACTTAATGTTCCTTTTGGAGTTATAGATTTATCACTGGCACCAACTCCTGCTATTGGAGACAGTGTTGCTCAAATTTTTCAGGCAATGGGACTTGAGCATGCAGGAGCCCATGGGACAACAGCTGCACTTGCAATGTTAAATGATGCCGTTAAAAAAGGTGGAATTATGGCAAGCTCCTATGTAGGCGGATTATCCGGTGCATTTATTCCTGTATCGGAAGATGCCGGTATGATAGAAGCTGCAAAAAATAAGTATTTGACTTTTGACAAATTAGAAGCAATGACTTGTGTTTGTTCCGTAGGATTAGATATGATTGCAATCCCCGGAGACACACCCAGCTCTACAATAGCCGGCATGATTGCTGATGAAATGGCAATAGGTATGATAAATAAGAAAACTACGGCTGTAAGAATTATACCGGCTCCAAATAAAAATGTTGGTGATAGAATAGTATATGGAGGGCTTTTGGGCGAGGCTCCCATAATGGAAGTAAATAAATTATCGTCTGAAAACTTTGTAAGCAGAGGCGGGAGAATACCTGCTCCGATTCATAGTTTAAATAATTAGGAATAAGATGGCAACTTTTAATGATTTAGAAGACAATTTGAAAAAATTTATGATAAATGAGCAGTCTGATGCCCATAACATAAGAACTGCAAATATTCATAAGTATAATAATTTGAAAATTTGGATGGATTTATCAAAATACCAGCAGCCGCATTTCTTTGTTAGAGTTTCTATATCAGAAGCTGTATTTGCTCTTAATGATTGTGTAAAATTAAATGGCGGACTCGGATATGAAGAAAGATTTGTTTATAAATGGTTCGGGCGAGTCGGAACAAAAGAAAAACTTCTTGATTTATGGAAAACAGCTGCAACAGAGCGTGGTACAGCAGAGAATAAAAAAGATAACAATAGCAATATCTAATTTTTAGTTTTTTCACACACTCTTTTTATTTAATAAAATAATTTAACTTATCTTAAATCCAATTTTATTATATTCAATTTGTATTTAAAAAATCTATTTTGAGGGAACATATGTACAAAAAAGTAAATGATATTTTAAAAAATGATGGTGTTATAGCTTTTGTAACTGATACTGTTTGGGGATTAGGATGCTTGCCAAATAGTGAAAAGGCTGTAAAAAAAATATATAATATTAAACATAGAGAATCTCAAAAGCCACTTATTCTAATGAGTTATGACATTTATCCTTTGTTTGATTATGTAAATCAACCTATAGAAAAGGAGGCACAAAAACTTATAAAAAAATATTTTCCCGGAGCTTTGACTTTGGTTTTAGATAAATCGGAAAATACTCCAGATTTTATGACATCTAACCTCCCTACTGTTGGGATAAGAGTCCCGGATAATAAGACTTTTTCCGATATTTGTAAAAATATAGATGGTCACGTATTAGCAACTACAAGCGCAAATATATCCGGAGAACCTCCTGCTTTAACTTATGAAGAAGCTATAAAGTATATTGGTGATAAAGTTGATTTAGTAATTGAGGATAACGGGTTTAAAGCTCAAGGCAGAGCTTCTACAGTTGCTGGATTCAAGGACGGAAACGCGGTTATATACAGACAGGGTGAAATAGAGATAGTTTGAAGAGAATTCTTTATACAATAAACTCTTCTTTTAAATATTCTAACTTCTCTTCACTATTTGTTTCAAAATAAATTCTCAAAAGCGGTTCTGTTCCGCTTGGGCGAACAAGAATTTTTGTCTTATGCCCGAGCATCATTTTAACACCGTCCTTTGTATCAATAGATGTAATATTGTATTTCCCAATTGTTTTAAACGTTTTGACTTTATCAAGAATTAGTGAGATTTCATCTTGATTATCCAATTTTAAATCTATTCTGTCATTATAAAATCTATTTTCAGCAAGTTCGTAAATTTCTTCTTGAAGTTCGCATAAAGATTTACCGCTGTCAGCCATAGCCTCAAGAATAAGAAAATTAGCAAGCAATCCATCTTTTTCAGGAATATGCCCTTTAATACTCAAACCTCCTGACTCTTCTCCTCCGATAATAACATCTTTGGTTCGCATTTCCTCACCTACATATTTAAAACCGACAGGAGTTTCTATTACATCAATACCTAATTTTTGCGCTACAAGATTTATTAAAATACTTGAGCCGACTGTTTTAACAACAGAACCTTCATATCCTTTTTTTACAAGATATTTGAGCAATATCGCAATAATCTCGTTAGGAGAAACGTATTCACCTTTTTCATTTATAACTCCGAATCGGTCTGCGTCTCCGTCATTAGCAAGTCCTATTGAATTAGGCGAATTTTTAATTTTAGTAATTAAATCTTTTAAAAATCTTGGTTTAGGGTCAGGCATTCCGCCGCCGAATTCAAAATCGTGGTACATATGCAGGCTGTGAAAAGGAATATTTTTTTGTTTTAGTATCTCATCGAAATATCCTATAGATGCTGAATATAAGCCATCAAAAACAATATTTGTTTTTAGAGTTTTAATTTTGTCAAAATTGATTAACTTGTCTATGTGTTCGTAGTATTTACTCCCGAAATCGATTTTGTGAAAAAAGCCATTTTCACCGCTTGTGAACCCTTTATCAAGATTTGATAAAATTTCATCAGTAATTTCTTTAGTTGCAGGACCTGCATAATCGGGAATAAACTTCATTCCTAAATATTCCGGAGGGTTGTGAGAAGCTGTGAACATAATAGCGCAGGCATTTTTTTCCAGCGCATTGTATGCAAGAATGGGAGTCGGAACCACACGCGAAGAAAAATAAACTGTGAATCCCTTTGCTTTAAGAACATTAGCAGTAAATGCCGCATATTCATCAGCAGATTTTCTTGGATCATACCCTACAAGAATAGGTTTGTCATATCCAAAATTATCTAAAACATACTTTCCTATTGCAATAGTCAGTCTTTCTACATTTTCTCCGTTAAATTCTTCACCTAAAACGGCTCTCCAACCGTCTGTTCCAAATGTTATACTCACATTAAACCCCTTTTTCTATATAATAACACGAACTTGCTTTTTTTTAACAGTAAATATTTAATTGTATTTTAATATATCGCTTTAAGTAATAAAGTAAATATAAAAATTTGTAAAGCAAAATGTTTTATGGTAGTATTATGTCATTGAAAAATAAATTATGTCGATGTGGCACTCTGCCGAAGAAACGATTGAGTATCGTTTCTGAGAGGTGAGGTATACGCGGCACGAAGTGATAATTGAATAATTTATGTCGATGTGGCAAGGACTCCGCAAGAAAGGTGACTAAACGTCACGTTT
>CAJOOM010000119.1 GCA_905236775.1 Candidatus Gastranaerophilales bacterium | reverse complement strand
CGTTAGAATCGTAGGAATATTTATAGGTAGCGAACGGGTTTTCTGTATCATTTCCTAAAAAATAGGACATTACATCTACATTGTTTGAAGTGCGGTAAGGATTGTCTTCGTTTGACAAAGTAAACCCTATCCAAAAACTTTTTCAGTAGTTTTTCCGTTTTGAGTTATACGGTTTAATATTCCAACTTTATTAAAATAATATATCCATTTATCATCAAAAATATATGTATCTTTAACCCCTTTATTTAACAAGCGATTTACGGAACCTGTTTTCACATCTATTTTGGCAATTCCATATTTTTCTGAACTCAAAAACAAAAAATTATCATTAGCGTTATAATAAGTAATGCCATAATAACTTATATCTTTCTCAAAAATTATTTTAAAATTATCAGTAACATTATATACTATGGTTTCATAATTCAATGAGTCTATTAAAATAATTTTATCTTTACATTTAGCTATAGTATACAAAAAACCATCTTCTTTATTAAAATCAATTCCGGCTTCCTTTAATTTTTTGCTAAAAACAACATTTTGAGTTTTAAAAGAATACTCCTTTATGTAGCCGTCTTTACTAATATAACATATACTGTTATTTGATAAATAATAGCAGGACTCGTTTGTAGCACCAGTAATTACAATGTCAGATACATTATCAAAAATTTTTTTTACCTTTTTCCCATCATATGATTCATATATACTATTTTGGGAAAAAACGTATATTTTATCATGTGTTGTTTCGTATCTTAAATATTTATTTTTATCGCTTCCATCTAATTTTGAAAAAAGCTCAATAGAATCTGTATCTTTATTGAACCGATATATTTTCCCACCAAAACCTGCGGACCCTATTCCAGTTTCTACCGACATATTTTCCACTGTGTAGCCTTTAAGAAGTATATTGTTTTTAAATACTTGCATAGAGTATAGACTATTTCCTGAAGACCACGACGGACCATACCAAAATATACGCTTGCTACTATTATCATCCGTTTTATAAGTCCCATAGAAGAAAATACTGTCTTCTCCATTATAATTTAAATATAATTTTTGACCGTCAAACGCAAGATTACCATCTGATATATGTGAATTATTGTAATTGTTATCAAAAATGGTTTTTTCGGATTCAAAATGTCCATTCGGGAAAAAACTATTAATTAGGAAAAAGATTATTAATATTGCTGCAAATATAGTTCCCGTTACAAGGAAACCATACAAAACTTTTTTGTTCTTCAAAATAATGTACTCCCTGTTATTAAATCATTTAAATATAATAGTCAAATTTAATATTTTTATTGTAAAAATTTGTTTTAATTGTTATAGAGATTTTCCTTTTAAAAATGTGTATTTTGTAAAAAAATTTAAAAGAATAATTAAAATAACTTTTATAATTTTTCATAGCATAATTAATTCCATATGGAGAATTAGAAATATTTACGAACTTTTGAAAACCACAAAATATTAAATTTGGTATAATATGTCCATTTCTAGCGTATTTCAATATCTTTTTATACTGTTTATCGTTTGGTACAAATGTTCCTTTTAATAATGCGTCAACACTTACTTGAACACAATTGTTTAACGCAAGCGAATACCTAGGATTAGGATATATATATGGAACAGAAAAAATGTTACCGTATGACCACGTTAATGATTGTGGTAATATTTTTGAAGATTTAGTGCCTGATAATTTTTTTAAAATCTTATCAAGATAACTAATAGATTTTTCGAAATTACCTTTTAGTTTTATAAAATAATTATAATTACTTCTGTAAGGTTTGCCTTTTATTTTATTATTTATTATTTGTAATGTATAGTTATTATCGTTATTTTTTATCTTTATCAAAGCAACACATTTATCGCCCCAATAGAAATACCACCAATCTCCTTTTCCGTCTTCAAGTAATAACGAAGTATGGCCAAAACCATGTGCGGCATTAGTGTCTTGTAACCAAATAGCATCTTCGCCACTATGGTCGTATCCATTAACCGCATTATT
>CAJOOM010000118.1 GCA_905236775.1 Candidatus Gastranaerophilales bacterium | reverse complement strand
ATTGTAGTTTTCGAGCAAAAAGCTCTCAAACACAATGCCGACCTCCCCATGTTAAAATTGATAAAGGGGAGGTTAGGCGTCACGAAGTTTAATTCAATGTCTCCGCTTAGTGTAAAAAAAGGGGAGGTTATTGCACCAGACTGCTTTAAAGCAACTTTCCATTTTCCATTTTCAATTTTCCATTTTTCATTTACCCCCCCCAATATTTACCCCCAATATTTACCCCTTGAATTTTGCTATTTAGCGCAGTATTATTGATTTAACGGGAGATTGAATAATGAAATCACAACTTGAAAATATTTATAATTCTGCTAAATCAGATATAGAAAAAGCAACTACAATTGCGGATATTGATGATATAAGACTAAAATATTTAAGTAGAAAAGGAGAATTTAATTCTATAAAAAAAGGATTAAAAGATTTATCAGAAGAAGATAAAAGAACAGTTGGTGCTTTAGCAAACCAAATTACTCAAGATTTGGAAAATCTCTTAAAAGAAAAACATGATTGTTTTTATCAAAAAGAATTGAATGAAAAACTTCAAAAAGATAGAATTGATATAACTTTAAGCGGAAAATATACACCGCAAGGAAAAGTACATCCGCTAACATCTACAACAAACGAGATTGTATCAATTTTTCAAAGTTTAGGTTTTTCTGTTGCAGCTCCGGAATTTTCTCCCGAAGTAGAGACAGAATATTATAATTTTGATATGTTAAACGTACCAAAAGACCATCCTGCACGTGATGTACAGGATACTTTCTATGTAAAAGGTTTAGAGGGTGTTGTTTTAAGAAGCCAAACTTCCGGCGCTCAAATTCACGTAATGGAGAATCAAAAACCTCCTATTAAGATTATTGCTCCCGGTAGAGTTTATAGAAATGAAAATATTAACGCAAGAAAAAATAACTTCTTTCATCAAATAGAAGGTTTATATGTGGATAAAAATATAACTTTTGGTGACCTAAAGGGAGTTTTGAACGAATTTATCAGATTATATTTTGGCTCAGCTCGTCCTACAAGATTCAGAAGCAGCTTTTTCCCATTTACGGAACCGTCTGCAGAGGTTGATGTTCAGTGCATTATGTGTCAAGGTAAAGGATGCCGTACTTGCTCCGGCACAGGATGGCTGGAAGTTTTAGGTTGTGGAATGGTTGATACTAATGTGTTAAAAGGTGTTGGAATTGACCCTGATGTTTATACGGGTTTTGCTTTCGGCATGGGTGTTGAAAGACTTGCAATGCTAAAGTATGCAATTGACGATATAAGACTATTCTTTAATAACGATAAAAGATTTTTGGAACAGTTTTAAGGTAATAATATTATTTTGTATTATCTAGTACATAATAAAAAGAGATTGAATTTCCTCAATCTCATATATAAGTACATATCCCAATCAACAACAATTTTATCTATATTAATTTCGTTAAATATAACGTGTAAATTTTAGTTATTTAAAATAATCTCTTAAAATCTTCTTATTTATATATCCCTGTACACTTCAGTATAGAATAATTATAGATTAACAGCATAATTTTTGCACTATCATGTAGAAATATTTTTACAAATTTTAACATATTCTGTTTAAATAAATTCCTTTGATGTTATTTTTAATGTTGTTAAATGTTGATTCTAAAACAAAATCTATGTATTCTTTGGTGTTGTATGCAAGATGAGGAGTAATTAAAACATTTGGCATTTCAAGAAGTTTTTCAGTTATTTTGTAGTTTTGTTTTGTTGACATAGTTTCACCTCCTATGTCATTAGTTTTTCCTTTTACATAATCGCTTTCCAAAATATCAAGTCCTGCGCCTTTTACTTTTCCGGATAAAAGATTAT
This sequence comes from Candidatus Gastranaerophilales bacterium, assembly GCA_905236775.1. Lineage (GTDB taxonomy): Bacteria > Cyanobacteriota > Vampirovibrionia > Gastranaerophilales > Gastranaerophilaceae > CAG-196. Next base: position 5,959 of record CAJOOM010000118.1, on the reverse strand, counting down.
TATATAGAGATTCCAGATTCAAAAGTTCTACACTAGATGTGTTAACAATATATACTCCGTTTTTCATTTTTTTAAATTCTTCTTCGCCTATTATTTGGTAATTTTCTGTGGTAAATGGCATGTGAAGATAAATTATATCTGATTCAGAAAGTAACTTATCAAAAGGTACAACATTGCAAACATGTTCAAATTGTGGAGTTTCTTTGTATGATGAGACGAGAACTTCCATGTCAAAATTATTTGCGATTTTAGCGAGTTTAACTCCTACTTTTCCGCACCCGATAATACCAATTGTTTTTTTATTCAGAAGTTCACCTTCATATTTTTTAAGATTAATTTGGTGTTTTCTTATATCAAACATAGAAGATTTAATTTTTCTGGTCAGGTTAATAATAATACCCAATGCAAATTCTGCTACTGCTTCTTCACCGTATTGTTCGGTATTAATAACAGTTATTCTGTTTTTTATGCAATAGTTTATATCGATATGAGTAAATCCGTGGGATCGTGTTGCAATAATTCTAAGGTTTTTAAATTTTTTAAGAACTTTTTCGGTAAGAATAGAAGAACGATAAACACATAAAACGCAAGTATTTTCGTATTCTTCATCAGTTAATTTTGTTTTGTCCGTTAAAGCTTCTTCTTTAAAAGTAATATCAAAATCTTGAAATTGATTGTTTTCAAAAAATGATTTTTCGGAATCTCTTAAATCAAAAAATAAAACTTTCATAAAAATACTCCTAATAATTTATATTAAGAGTATTATTAATACAATTTTTTTTTACATCCTGCTATTGGATAAATATTTTGAATTTGTTATAATTTCTATATGGATGAATTAAGCTTAGTCAATAATATTAAAAACATGATTTTTACAATTCGTGGTAAAAGAGTAATGATTGACCGTGATTTGGCAGGTTTGTATGAAGTAGATGTAAAATCATTAAATCGAGCTGTAAAAAGAAATATTGAACGTTTTCCTGAATTTTTCATGTTTCAACTAACAGATGAAGAAACAAAAAATTTGCGGTACCAATTTGGCACCGCAAAAATTAGCGCAAAAAGCCGTTATAATCCTTATGTCTTTACTGAACAGGGTGTTGCAATGTTATCTTCTGTATTAAATAGCAAAAAAGCTATTCAAGTAAATATTCAAATTATGATGACATTTGTTAAAATTCGTCAATTTGCTTTAGAAAGTCAAGAACTGACAAGAAGATTGGACGAAATGGAACGCAGATTTATTGAATACGCAAGAGATATGAACATAAATATTGAAGATATTTATAGACAGCTTGATTATTTAACTGACATAAATCGACCAAGAAAAATAGGATTTGGGGTAAATAAGGGGTAATAAAATTTTTAAAATATTTGATTTTCTTTTAAATCGACTATCCTTATACACCAATCTAATTTACACTATTTGCGCCGGAAACGATTTCAACAAGTTCTTGAGTAATTGCTCCTTGACGGGCTTTATTATAGTCAATAGTTAATGATGTAATCATTTCTTCAGCATTATTTGATGCAGCGGACATAGCAGTCATTCTGGAAGCAAGTTCTGATGCATTAGCTTCTAATAATGCTTGGTAAATAGAATTGGTTATATACATTGGAACTAATTGTTGTAAAATTGCGTGTGGTGATGGTTCAAACACCATTAACGGGTCAAGTTCGTGTTCATTTCCTTTTTCTACCTTAACCGGTAAAATCTCCCACGCAACAACGTTATAGGACATCATGTTGTTAAAGTGAGTAGTAAATACATCAATACTATCCAATTCTCCGTTAACAAAATCTTCTGCTAAATCTTCCGCTATTAAAGTTGCTCCTGTTGCTGTCGGATTATTTGCAATTGCCAAATAACCTTTTTTGAGAACAAAATCGTCACTTTGTTTATGTTTAAAAGCTGAAATAGCTTTTTGTCCTATTGGATAAACAAATGTTTTTATTCCGTTTGCTTTATTCTCTTTAATACGCTTAAAAGCTGCTTTAATTACATTAGCATTATATGCACCCGCCAAACCCTTATTAGAAGTCATAACAAGAAGTCCTTCAGCTTTAACCTCTCTAGGTTTAATAAGTTCTGCATAATCATCTAATGCCCTTTCAACTTTTAAACCGTGAGAAGAATGTTCTTCAACTGTTGCAAGCATTTTTCTAAATAAATGTAAAAGCTCATCAGAAAACGGTCTTGCAGCTTTTACTGTAGATTCTGCTTTTTTAACTTTAGCAGCTGCAACCATTTTCATGGCTTTGGTTATTTTTTTTGTGTTGTTTACTGATGAAATTCTGTTTTTTATGTCTTTTAAGTTTGGCATTTTTTTAAGTGAATAAGTGAATAGGTAAATAAGTGAATAAGTGATTTTAAAATTCTTATTAACTTATTAACTTTGCTCTTATTAACTTATCTCCTTTCTGTTTTTTATAATTAGCTGGATTGCTTTGTCGGCAAGTTTTTGCCTCCTCGCAATGACAACACTTGTTTTATTTTATTGAAATAGAATTTTTAACAATTTTCCATTTTCAACTTTTCATTTTCCATTTATAAGGTTTTTCCGTACTCTTCAAGCTTAGCTTTTAAAGTTGAAATATCTTCATCAGACAGTTTTGCACCCTCATTCAATGCCTTGCTCATCTCAGGAAGATTAGCCTCAAAGTATTCAAACCAGCCTGTTTTGTATGAAGTAATATCTTTGTTATCGACTTCATCTAAGTATCCCTCATTTGCTGCAAATAAGATTGTAACCTGTTGAGCAACTGTTAAAGGTTTGTATTGAGGCTGTTTAAGAACTTCTGTAAGTTTTTGACCTCTAAGCAATTGTTTCTTAGTAGCGGCATCCAAGTCAGACGCAAATTGAGCGAATGCTTCAAGTTCCCTAAATTGTGCTAAGTCGAGTCTGAGTTTACCTGCAACTTGTTTAATACCTTTAGTTTGAGCGGCACCACCAACACGAGAAACTGATATACCTGCGTTAATAGCCGGTCTTACACCCGAGTTAAACAGTGATGTTTCCAAAAATATTTGTCCGTCAGTAATTGAGATTACGTTTGTTGGAATGTAGGCAGAAACGTCACCTGCTTGAGTTTCAATAATCGGAAGTGCTGTAATACTACCGCCGCCAAGTTCATCAGAAAGTTTAACGGCTCTTTCGAGTAAACGAGAGTGTAAGTAGAATACATCACCTGGGTATGCTTCACGTCCCGGTGGTCTTTTAAGAAGCAAACTCATTGCACGATATGCCTGAGCATGCTTTGTTAAATCGTCATATACTATAAGAACGTGTTTACCTTGTTCCATAAATTCTTCAGCGATTGCAACACCTGCAAATGGTGCAATATATTGTAAAGGAGCAGGTTCATTAGCGGTTGATGCTACAATAATTGAATAATCCATTGCTCCGTGTTTTTCTAATGTTTTAGCAATCTGTGCAACAGTAGAAGCTTTTTGACCGATTGCAACATAGATACAAATAACATCTCCGCCTTTTTGGTTAATGATTGTATCAATTGCAACTGCGGTTTTACCTGTTTGTCTGTCACCGATAATAAGTTCACGTTGTCCTCTTCCGATAGGAGTTAATGCGTCAATTGCAGTTAATCCTGTTTGAAGTGGCTGGTGAACTGATTTTCTTGCTACAATACCCGGCGCAACTCTTTCAATCGGTCTGGTTTTATCGGATATGATATCACCTTTGCCGTCAATAGGTTTACCTGTCGGGTTAACGATTCTTCCTATTAATGAATCGCCAACAGGAACAGAAGCAATTCTTCCCGTAGTTTTTACTGTCATACCTTCTTTAATATGGGTATATTCACCTAAGATTACAACACCAACGTTGTTTTCTTCAAGGTTTAATGTTATACCTAAAGTTCCTTTACCGTCCTCAAATTCTACAAGCTCGTTCGACATTACGTTACGCAATCCGTAAATTCTTGCGATACCGTCACCTACTTCCAATACTGAGCCGATATTTGAAACTTCGGCTTTTGCTTCGTAGTTTCTGATATTCTCTTTTAATATTGAACTGATTTCATCAGGATTAATTACTGCCATTTCTTACCCCTTTATTATTTTTTCTGTTAATTTATCTAGTTTATTTTTAATACTATTATCTACAACAGTATCATTGATATTAAATATTAAACCTGCAATTATATCAGGATTAACTCCCCACTCTACTCTTACATCTTTTTGGAGTTTTTCTGCAACTTTGTTTCTGATTTCTGTTTTTCTTTCATCACTTAAATCTATTGCGGAAGTTATATCAACTCTTACAATATTTTTAAGTTCTTCTAATTCTTTTTCAAACTCATTTGAAATATCTTTTATAAGATTTAAACGTTTTTTAAGGTTTAATGCAAACAAAAAGTTATAAACAATCGGCATAACTTTGTCTTGGAATAATTTACATATAACTATTTGTTTTTCTTCTGTTGATATAGACGGATTGTTAATTACATCCGAAAGCTCAGGCGATGAATCAAAAGTTTCTGCAATATCTTTCAATTCACTAAGAACACTTTCTTTGGAAATACTTTCATCTTCTTGAGTTAATTCTATAAGAGCTTTAGCCCACTTTTTTGATGCGAGTTCCGTCATTTATAACTCCACTCCGTTAATTGATTCTACACTTTCATCTATGAGTTTATTGTGTAAGTCATAGTTATTATTTAATTCATTAATAATATGTTCGCGTGCAACTTCGACTGATGCAAGCGAAGCTCTTTTCATAATATCATTTTTTAAAACTCCGGTTTTATTTTCGATAAGTTTTAATGTATTTGTTTTGATATTCTCGGCTGATTTTTCTGCGTCATTAATAATTTGACCGCCTACTAATTCAGCATTATTTTTAGATTGTTCAATTATTTCGTTAATTTCATTCTCAAGGTTAGCAACTTTATCTTCTATTGTTTGAAGTTTTGTTTCAGATTCCTCTTTTGCTGTTTTTGAATTATCGATTTTTTCTGCAACGGCCTGTGTTCCCTTTTCTAAGCTGCCAATTACGTCAAGCTTTACAAAAAGGTATCCGATTATACCTGCAAAAATTATAAAATTGAATAGATTTGTACGAGCTATATAATCTAAAACCGCTCCAAGCATGTTATTTTTTTACCTCACTGTAAAGTATTTCGTTTATTTTGTCGTTATTAAACCCTTGAACGTTACTTCTATAACCTAAAACTTTTTCTACAATATCGTTTGCTAAATCTGTCATTTTCCATTTTAAATTTTCTTTAGCTTCATTAGAAACATTGTTTAGATTAGAATAAGCCTGCTCTAGTTCTTCGTGTGACTTATTTTGAGCATCTTGTACAATCTCTGTTCTCCGGTTTTTGAATCCTGTAAGAATTTCATTGTATTTACCCCTTGCATTCTCTTTTGATTCAGCAAGTTTTTCATCACGCTCTTTTGAAAGTTCATCAGCTTTTGAATTGTTCTTATTTGCAAGACCGTAATTTTCATCAATAAAATTATTTCTTGCGTTTACAATTTTGCGAACAGGTTCATACAGCATTTTATTCATAATAAAAACAAATGCTAAAAACGATATTATTGCTGCAAAAAAAGTTCCGTTAAATTCCATTTTTCTATAAGTGAATAAGTGAATAAGTAAATAAGTGAATAAGCATTATTAATTCTTATTAACCTATTAACTTTGCTCTTATTAACTTATCTCCTTTCTACTTATATATTTACACCTAGCCCATCATTCCTGAAAGTTTCATAGCGATAACAAGTGCGTAAATTGCACAAGCTTCTGCAAGTGCTGCACCAACTAAGAAGAAACCAACTGCTTTACCTGCGATTTCAGGTTGTCTTGCGATTGATTCCAACAAACCTTTTGTTGCAATACCGATACCAAGTCCTGCACCTACTGCACCAAAACCCATTGCAATACCTGCACCTAATTGTGCTAAATCAGAAATTGTTTTTACTTCTTCCATTTTT
>CAJOOM010000117.1 GCA_905236775.1 Candidatus Gastranaerophilales bacterium | reverse complement strand
ATCATCTTTAAAAGCTTTTGTTGACATTTTTTGCTCCTTTTTACATTATTCTTTTTAAAGACTATTTATATAATTATCGGATTATATACCGCTCGACCTTTTTTCATACTAAAAAGATTTTGCAATCTTTTTATATAATCGCAAAACCTACAAATTCTAAAGCTATTTATATTTAAGAATTTTTGCGGCATAAATTCAATTTTAATATTGATTTTTACACCGGGTCTCGGCTAGCTTGAATCTCAAATTAAATCCTAACAGGATACTAACTGTCTGCGACTATAAGAATATTTTAACCCGAAAAAAAATAGTGTCAACACATATTGTGCAAGTTTTTTACATGAGATTGCGTGACTAAATGAATAAATTATTTAAAATGGTTTGGCGCTATAGCCTCCCCCTTTTTAAACTAAGCGGAGACATTGGGCTAAGCTTCGTGGGGTTATATTTACCCCCATATTTACCCCCATATTTTCCCCCGTATTTTCCCCTTTTTCAACTTTTTCCGCACACTCCATTTATGAACTTTTGTAAATATTTGTTTAGAAATGTAACAATTTTCTTAAATTTACCCCTTTATCACTAAAGTTTTTGAAAATTATGCCGTTATACATGGTGTACATAAATTAAAGTATAAGTTTTTAGAATAAACATAAGGAGAAAAGCAAGTGAGCATGAATGTCGAATATGGTGTTTCGCAACAATTAAGAAAAGGATTATTAGAAAACGAAAAAATTCAAAAAGACGGCGCACCTACAAATGATAAGAATACAACTTTGCGTACAGTTATGTATGAAGCTAAAGCACTTGAGCTTGAAGAGCCGGAAGAAATGATTCGTACGCATTCTCCTAAAAAAGCCGAAGAACCTAAAAAAGAACCCAAAGAAAAAATTGAATATAATAATGATGGTTCTATAAGCAAAATTCAAAGATTTGATGAAACAGGCGAACTTATTTCCGTAGTGGAATATAAACTTTTAGGTGGTGGTACACTTAATGTATCAAGCGAATTTAATATTATAAACGGTGAACGGGTTCACATCGGTAACACATACTATTATGATTCGCGTTGCACAATACCTCAAACTGAATATCAAATTAAAAGCGGTAAGACACAAAAGATAACAAATTATTTTGAAACAGGCGATATAAAAAGTATTTTCAGTTATACTTACACAGAAAATGGCAATTACTCTGTTGTAGCAGAAGATGCTAATGGAAATATTATTTCTACAAAATATTATGATAAAAATAATAAAGAGATTTCAAAACAAGCTTTTGACTCAGAAACTAATACCGGAGCAACTAACAATTCAAGCAGCTCTAAACCATCTACAACAGAACAGGGTTTAGGAACTGCACAAAAAGCAAATTCCAATAATACAGCTGCCGCAACTGCTGCAAACCATGTACAAGCTGCTGCTAGAATTGTAAAAAAAGGTATAGCTGAATTAAGCATAGAAAAGAACGAAAATGGGAAAGTTGTTCCTAAATTTAAAGTGTTTGATGTAGAAATGCAGCTAACAAATGAACAAATTAACAAATTAAGAACAGCAGGCATCATTAAGTAAGTTTTTTATATAACAAACAAAAAATCTGCTCCAAAGAAATATCTTTGGAGCAGATTTTTAATATTTAAAATTACTATTAGAATTGAATAGTAATAACTTCATCAGGATTTAATGCTGAATCGTTAGTTGTGCTAGGAACAATAATGTATTTGAGTTCGTCTACTAATTCATAGCATACACCAAATACACCTGTTGTAGCTGTCTTAACAATGTTTGTAGTTCCTTTACCAACTGCAATTACACCACTTCCAATGCTCTTAAGACCTTTAAGCGGATGTAAGCAGAATGTATCAGATACTGCATCGCCTAAGTTATCAACAATTTCTTCTGTTCCGTTAGATACTACGTTACCAACAGTAGAAACAGTTCTTCCTGAAACACCAGCTGTTCTTCCTACAAACTCAACCGGAGCTGAAAGAAGTCTTGCAATAATGTTTGGATTTTTCTTAACATCAACAGAACCGCTTGTAGCATATGTTGGGAAACAAGCCTTTAATCCGTCATTGCTGATTTCTTTGAAAGAAACTTCTATATAACCAGGGTTCTTAACACCAGGTCTTGCAACACCTGTTACAACACCTTTAACTGTAGAACCTGCTGGGAATGTAATACCTTCAACAGTTGCTGATTCTGTAGTCTTAGCTGTGAATGTATCACCTACATTAGAAGTTCTTGCAGAAAGTCTTTCACTTAATTTGATAGTTACTTGAGTTGGAGTATAAGCTGTTGCACAGCCTTCTGCACCATTTGTAGTATCAATGTGGAATTTAGCTTTCATAGCTGAAATCATGTAAGCAACTTGTTCTCTTGTTAAGTATTCAGCTGAAACAATCTTATCTTGTTCAGGAAGTGCTTCTAAGATACCAGAAGCAATAACTTCATTTGTACAACCGATTGCCCAATTTGGAATATACTTAACTTCTTGACCATTGTAAACCGGAGTTTCATCACCATGACTTACAACCATTAATTTAGCAAATGTAGCAAATACTTCTGCTTTTGTAATAGCTTGATCTGGCTTGAAGGTATTATCCGGATAACCAATCATAACGTCAGCTGCTAATGCTTTGTCAATTTCAGATTTTGCCCAATATGTATCAGCCAAGTCTGTGTACTTGTTAGCTGCTTCTTGAGAGAAACCTAAACCTGTAACAATTTGCCAAGCTAGTTCTGAACGTAATATAGCTGATCTTACATCATAAGATGCTGCTCTTGAAGTGTCCATAGCACTTTTCATATCAGCTAATGATTTTTTAGCCTCTCTTCCGATAACTACATTAGCCTTATCAGCAATTGTTTTTGCACCGCAAGGTTTAAATATTTTTGCACCTGTAGTAACAGAATCTGTATTACCTGTCAAAAGTGAATGTCCTTGTGTGCTAAATAAAGTAGGATGTGCATAAGCTTGAACATCACCGGTAGGAGCGCTTGCAAATGCCATTCCTGAAGTTAAACATACAACACCAAGTGTTGCTAAAATTTCTTTAGATAGTCTCATACTTCTCCTTTCGTATAATTTCCTCATT
>CAJOOM010000116.1 GCA_905236775.1 Candidatus Gastranaerophilales bacterium | reverse complement strand
TTATTATATGGTACCCCCAAGCGAATTCGAATCGCTGTCTACACCGTGAAAGGGTGTTGTCCTAGGCCTCTAGACGATGGGGGCTTAATGACTATACTCATACTACCAAATCAAATTTTATTGTCAAGCATTTTAATTATTATTGTATATCCAAAATCTGATAATATTTCTGTTTTTATTCTTTTTGCATAATAGTTTTTCATTCTTTTTACCATATTTAATTAACCACTGCTGGACTATATTTATAGTTTGTGATAGGTTATATTTAACTTGTAGATAACAATTAATTTATAAGGTATTGTCTAACAAATTTCATTTTTTAATGGAGATAGTTAATAATTATGACCGTTACGGTTGCAGAAAAAAAAGATACAAAATCGAAAAAAGAAAAAGTATTAGTAATAGTCGAGTCACCGGCTAAATCTAAAACAATTAAAAAAATTTTAGGCGATGGATACCAAATTGAAGCAAGTTTCGGACATGTTAGAAACCTGCCCGACAATGTTTTAGGTTTTGATGTTCATAATGGTTTTAAGCCAACGTATGTTATAATTCCCGATAAGAAAAAGGTTGTTTCAAAATTAAGCGAACTTGCAAAACGTTCAGATAGAGTTCTTCTTGCATCTGACCCTGACCGCGAAGGAGAAGCTATTGCGTGGCATGTAAGAGAACTTTTGCCAATAGGCGATGAAAAAGTTCAAAGGATAGAGTTTAACGAAATTACTCCTAAAGCAGTAAAATATGCCGTTGCTCACTCTCGAGAAATTGACATGGACAGAGTAAAAGCTCAGCAAACAAGACAAATATTAGATAAACTTGTTGGTTACAAACTTTCTCCTGTTCTTTGGAAGCAGTTAGGGAATTATCACCTCTCTGCCGGTCGTGTTCAATCTGTTGCACTGCGTATGATTTGCGAAAGAGAAGAGGAAATTGAAGCATTTATTCCTAAAGAATATTGGTCTGTTCATACAATTATGGACAAGGACGGAAAACTTTTCGAGGCGGAAGTTAATAAACATAAAGGTAAAAAGTTCGATATAAACAATGAAGAAGAGGCTGCGAAGATTAAAGAGATTCTTCTTAATCCGTCTACAGAATGCATTGTTGAAAAAGTCACTAAAAAAGAAACAAAACGAAAACCAACTGCACCATTTATAACTTCAACTCTTCAGAGAGCAGCAAGTACAAAGCTCGGGTTTGGAGTTCAAAAGACAATGCAAGTTGCTCAAAAACTTTATGAAGGTATGGAAATTGACGGAACTCCTGTAGGTTTGATTACTTATATGAGAACAGATAGTGTCCGTATATCAGACGATGCTCATGCTATGGCTAAAGACTTCATTATTAATAATTATGGTAAAGAATATTATCCGGATAAAACGAATGTTTATGTAAAAGGTAAACAAAATGTGCAAGATGCTCACGAAGCAATCAGACCGTCCTATCCTGAAAGAACTCCTGAAAGTTTGAAACCGTATTTAGACAATGACCAATACAGATTGTATAAGCTTATTTGGGATAAGTTTATGTCCTCACAAATGGCGCCTGCAACAATTGCTAATAAAACAATTGATATTAAAGCCGGTGATTACGGATTGAAAGCGGGGACAAGTAAAATTTTGTTTGACGGATTCTTGAAACTATACAATGATGCTGATGAAGACGAACAGGACGCAGAAGCTAAAATTCCGGATTTAAATGAAGGAGATAAAGTACTTTGTAAAGAAGTTACACCTAAACAACACTTTACTCAGCCTCCTCCAAGGTACAATGAAGCTTCTCTGGTAAAAGCACTCGAAGAACATGGAATCGGTCGTCCGTCTACTTATGCAACAATCATTACAGTAATTCAGACTAGAAAGTATGTTGAAAAGAAAGATAAGGCTCTTGTCCCGACACTTCTTGGAAGAACTGTTTGTAAACAACTTGTAACGCAATTTGCAAATATTATGGATTACAAGTTCACAGCAGGCATGGAAGAAAAACTTGACCTTATAGCAGAAAAGAAAGCTATTTGGAATGTAGTTTTGCAAGAATTTTATACTCCTTTTATGGAAGTTGTTCAATCCGTAATGAAGGATGCAAAACGTGTTACTATAGAAAGTGACAAAAAATGCCCTAATTGCGGAAAAGTCATGCTTGTCAAAACAAGTCGTTTTGGAACTCAATTCCTTGGGTGTTCCGGCTATCCTGAGTGTAAAACAATAATTTCTTTGAACAATATAAATGAACTTGATAGTACCACAGAAGAAAATGGTGAACCGAAAGAAGAACAAACAATTGATGAAAAATGTGACAAATGTGGTGGTGCTATGTCCATGAAAATTGGTCCTTACGGTAAATATCTTGAATGTAAAGAGTGTGGTAATCGTAAAAAATACATCCGTTCAACAGGTGTTAAATGTCCAAAGTGTGGTGAGGGAGTTATTGTAGAAAAGAAATCTAAGCATGGCAAAATATTTTTTGGATGCAACAAATATCCGGACTGTTCTTACGCACTGTGGGATGAGCCTACTGGTAATAAATGTCCTGAATGCGGAGAATTACTACTTAAAAAAGTTACAAAAAACGGAGAATTTGAAGTTTGTTCAAACAGGACTTGTTCGTATAAAAAGGCTATAACAAAACAAAGCGATAGTGATGAATTCAATCAATAATATGACTGATATAAAATACTAAGATAGTATTATTATTTATTTAAGCTTACCATTTCTGTTTGTTCAATAAGGTCATTCTCGCCGTTTAAATCAATACAGTAACTTTCAGAATCATTCTCCAACTCATCTAAACACGATGTATCATAATAAAAACTTTTATCTACACTCTTTTTTGAGTTACTAAATAATACTTGCAAATCAACTAATGATGCGGAATATTTTGCTTTAAAGTGTTCAATATTCATCAGTAATGTTTCCTATGTTCGTTATATCCTCATTATATTTAACGGCAAATTTTTTAAAAACTTTAATATTTTTAGTAAAATTGTTACAAAAATTTACATTAAAATGTATCCTGATAACAATATATTAAAATTTATTTTTATCCAATTCAGTTCAAGAAAAAATTACTAAACAAAACCACCCTTTGGGAAGATTCCCTCAGGGCGGCTTCAATATATTTACTTTTATATTTCCTGTGTATATTGTGGGAGACATTAACCTCTCCCATTGTTTTGTATTATATTAAGTTCAATGCAATGCTTGGTGTTTGGTTTGCAGTTGAAAGCAATGTAGCTGATGATTGTTGTAAAATTTGGTATTTAATATAATTAGATGATTCAGTAGCTACATCAGCATCCTTAATAGATGAATTAGCTGATACGATATTCTCCTTTTGTACACTTATCGCATCAACAGCCGATTCAACTCGGTTCATATATGCACCTATTAATGCAGTTCTGCTTGATACGTTTTCGATTGCATCATCAATAAATGATAAGAATTCACGAGCGGTAGCATCATCTGTGTAAACTGCATCGCAAATTGCTGTTATACAAGACATGTTAGTACTTACTGTTCTATCATCTTTCCAGTCATAAGTTTCAGTTTTAATTGCCTTATATCCTTTTGCAACATAATCATAAATTCTTCCATCTGTAGATTTAACAGCTTGTTCTCCTGTTAAGCCTTCAATTCTTGCTTTTAATGCAGATGTGTCATTACCATCATTTCTTGCATACCAAGCTGTATTTGCTGCTGCTGATTGATTTGCAGCATGGCTATTACCTGAGATTAACAATGCTGTGATAGTTGCTGCTTCAAAAATTGAATACTTTAAGTTGATTACGTTGTTTTTGCCAGAGTTATTACTTACTTGAAGGTTTACACCATTTTTTGAAGTTGCAGCAGTGCTTGTACCATCCAATAATTGAATGCCGTTAAAGTCAATAACCGTACATAAACGGTTAATTTCTTCCATTCTTTGTTGAACTTCAGTTTTAATTGCAGTCATTGAAGATGTTCCATAAGTCCCGTTTGCAGCTTGTTCGGTCAAATCTCTGATACGTTGAAGGTAGTCACCAACGATGTTTAAGACACCTTCTGCAGTATCTAATAGTGATAAACCCATTTGTGCATTTGATTCAGCAACATCATAACCTGAAATTTGTGCTTCCATTAAAGTTGAAACAGCAGAACCTGCAGCATCATCTTTACCGGAATTAATTCTGTAGCCTGTAGTTAATCTTTCCATTGCAGTATTCATACCGCTAGTTGCTACAGCTAAATTGTGCTGCGCCGTCAATGACGCAATGTTTGTGTTGATTGTGATTGAAGCCATTTTTCGATTTCCTTTCTTTTTTCTTCATCCTTGATAAACCTATGCATACACAATAAACGCATAAGTTTACTTAGTGCCAATTGTTGACACTTTTTTTGGGGGTAGTTATCTATGATAATCATATAAAGTGAAACATCAATACTTTGTGAATACAAAGAGTCGATTTTATTTTTTTTATATGATTATCTTACTTAGGGAAAATGTATATTTTTCCTTTACGTTAACATCATAGAACTATTATGTATTTTTTTTAATTCTATATAAGTTATATTTTTGCCATACTAAAGTTGGAATTTTAAAATATCATTAAGATGATGTTACTCTTTATTAATTATTATGGTATGATATGGACATGGGGAAGTTTATAGGAATAGATAAAGAAATTTATGATAGGAATAAAGTTTTCTTGAAACGTTTAAATATAATTCAAGTAGTATTTTTAATTACTATCATAGCATTTATTATTTATCTTTTTTGCGTACAAATAATAGATACAAGACATAAAAAAGATTTGGCGGTAAATCAACGAAGAGCAAGTTCTTTCGTTATGCGTGGTGATATTTATGACAGAAATGGCATAAAACTTGCTACAGATACTGTATATTATAATATATTTGCCAGAAGGGCAGACTATGTACACGAGCCGGAAGAACTAGCAAAAATTCTCGCTCCGATTTTAAAAATTTCTCAGTATGATTTGACAGAAAAATTAAGACAAAATACGTCACTTGTTTCTATTAAAAAAAATGTTGATAGGCATACTCGAGATCAAATTGCAAAATTAAATTTACGAGAAATTCCTATGGATAAAAAAAGTATAAGAACATATCCTCAAGGTACACTTGCGGCACATGTATTAGGTTATTATAATTTTGATGCAAATGTAGCTGCTGGTGTAGAAGATACAGCCGGAGATAAATTGGAAAGTGCCGATAGATCCGCCGCATACGAAATGACTCCAAAAGGAAAAGTTATATATAATATTACAACAGATCCTATAGCGGCAACGAAGCCAAAAAAAGGCAAAGATGTAACATTAACTATTGATGCTGCAGTACAGCATGTTTGCGAAAAAGAGTTAATGAAATCTATAGAAAAATTCAAGGCATTAAGAGGAGCAGTAATTGTAATGAATCCAAAAAATGGTGAAATTCTCGCTTATGCTGTATATCCATATTTTGATCCAAATAATTATAAAAATGCTTCTCCGCTGCACAAAAAAAATTGGACTCTTACAGATGTCTTTCCTCCAGGTTCAACATTTAAAACAATAACGGTTGCATCTGCTATTGAACTTGGAAAAATAAATCGTCACTCTAAAATTAATGATACCGGTAAAATAAAAATTGGTTGGTGGACAATTAAAAATTATGATTACGCAAGACATCCAAATCCCGGAATGATAGACCTAGTTTATTTATTTGAACATTCAAGTAATGTTGCATCTGTTATAGTAGCTCAGATGATGGGAAAACAAGAATACTACGATATTTTAAAAAAATTCGGATTTGGAAATAAAACAGGAATAGATTTGCCAGGAGAATCAGTAGGATTACTAAAATCTCCAAATCGCTGGGATGCATCTGATCAAGCCTCAATGGGTTATGGCTATGGTTCTTCGGTTACTGCAATTCAAATGGTATCCGCAGTATCAGCTCTGGCTAATAATGGTGTTCGCGTTACTCCGCATGTTATAAAGTATTCTCCGGAAGAAGAGGCAGAGAAGATTCAAAGAGTACAGGTAATGTCGCCTGAGCATGCTAGAGAAGTTACTGATTTGCTTACTGAAAGTATTAACAGAGGTAAATCTCCTATAAAAAATCCAAGTTATAACATAGCTGCTAAAACAGGAACTTCTATAAAACCGAAAGAAAATGGTACCGGATATACAAATAAACTTTATACTTCAATTGTTGGATACATGCCTTCAACAGATCCTCAAGTATTAATATATGTAATAGTAGATTCAGCTCAAGGGGGAGAAATTTGGGGAAATACTGTAGCTGCACCAATATTTAAAGAAATATCTACTCAAATAGCAAGGATTTTAAATTTACAACCTGATAAATTTTAGATACAATCATAGAAAGAGGGATTTATATGAAATTAGAAACATTAATTGATAATATAGAATATATTGAGCTTGTAAATATAAACAAAGATGAATTCTGTACTGAAATAGAAGGTATCTCGTACAATTCTAAAAGAACTGCCCAAGATGATATTTTTATTTGTTTAACCGGAGAGCATGTTGATGGACATGAATACGCAGAAGAAGCGATTCAAAACGGTGCATGTCTATGTGTAGTAGAAAGAAGATTAAATCTTCAAATTCCTCAAATTGTTGTACAAAATACTTCTGAATCATTAGCACAAATAGCTGATTTATTTTATTCATCTCCCTCATCAAAACTTAATTTAATAGGTGTTACCGGAACAAACGGAAAAACTACAGTTACGCATTTAATACAAAGGTTATACGAAGCAGAGGGACAAAGATGCGCTATAATAGGAACTTTAGGGCATAAGTTTTTTGTAAAAGACACTTATCATGATGCTAAACATACAACTCCGCAGGCTCCTGAATTGCAAAAATTGTTTTATGAAATAAATGAAAAAAATATTCCGAATGTAGTTATGGAAGTTAGTTCTCATGCGCTGGCACAGCATAGAGTCGATTATTGTGATTTTAATGGAGCAATACTTACGAATTTAACACAAGATCACTTAGATTTTCACATAACGATGCATAACTATTTTTTAGCGAAAGCAAAACTGTTTGAAAATTTATGTGTCGATGACTTTGCTGTAATTAATAATGACGATGCTTATGCAGACCAATTCAAGGAACGCATTGATTCTAAGGTGCATATATATACTTATGGTATAAATAAAGATGCGGATGTTCGTGCATTCAATATTTCATTTAATAATAATGGCGCTTCATTTGTTTGTGTAATAAATGGGAAAGAATATGTTGTAAATCTAGAAATGAATGGAATGTTCTCAGTTTATAATGTTCTTGCAGCTCTAACAGCAGCATTAGCATTAGGATTTGATATAAAAAATTCTATTAAGACTTTGGAACATATAAAAGGAGTTGCAGGAAGATTTGAAATTGTTGTAAATAAACCTACTGTAATAGTAGATTATGCTCATACTCCAGACGGATTAGAAAATGTTTTAAAAGCAGCAAGAGAAATTACTCCTGAAAATGGACATTTGATTTGTGTATTTGGTTGCGGTGGAGATAGAGATGCGACAAAACGTCCCAAAATGGGAGCAATTGCTGAACGGCTTGCTGATAAAGCAATTGTGACAAGTGATAATCCGCGTTCAGAAGATCCTCAACAAATAATTACTGATATTCTTGCCGGTTTTAAGAGTGTAAGTAATGTTATAGTTGAACCTGATAGAGAACTTGCTATAAGAGAAGCTTATAAACTTGCTAATGTAAATGATGTTGTTCTTGTTGCAGGCAAAGGGCATGAAGATTATCAAATACTGGCGGATAAAACAATTCATTTTGATGATAGAGAAAAAGTTCGAGAAATTTTTATAGGTGGCTAGTGAAAACATTACCAATTATAGAACAACATTTTCATGGTGCTTATGGAGTAGATTTTAACAAAGCGGGGGTAAATGAAATAATAGAGCTCTCGCAAAAACTACGACTTGATGGAATTTTCGGATTTTTCCCAACTCTTGTTACCGATACTGTTGAAAACACTATCAGACAAATTAACATAATAAAAGAGGCTTCAAAAAAATGTAATGCAATTCTCGGTATACATCTAGAGGGAATTTTTTTAAATCTTTTAAAAAAGGGAATTCATAATGCTGATGATTTTTTAGAATTGACTGTAGAAAATTTTAAAAAATTGGAAGATGATTTTATTAAAATAGTAACTCTTGCTCCGGAATTGGATAAGGGATTGATAAAGTATTTAAAAACAAAAGGGGTTAAAGTACAAGCAGGTCATTGTGTCGGCTGGAAAAGTGAAGATTTGAAACCGGACTGTGCAACTCACATGTTTAATGCGATGTCAGGTATTGTTCATAGAGGAGAGTCTACAGCGCTATCTGCAATTCTTGATGATGAAGTTTATACTGAAGTAATAGCAGATGGAATACACGTTAATGACAATGCTTTAAAGCTTTTATTCAGAACAAAACCGGACGATAAAATTATTTTGATAAGTGATTCGCTGCCGATAACGCATAGTAATATGAAAGAAACTGTTTTTGCGGATTCAAAAATTTTTTATGACGGTGAAAAAGCACGTTCAAAAGATGGTACAATAGCTGGAAGTACAAGTTTGTTAACTGATATAATAAAAATTTTAGGAAAAAAGGACCTATTTAAGCCGCAATATATAGAAAATACTTATATATACCACAACATCGAACCCAAAGGTGAACTTGTTTGGGATGAAGATTTTAATATTGTTGAAAGTACATTAGATTAGATGTACTTAAATATAGTGCAGTGTAAATTTAAAAAAGTCAAATTGCTGTAGGTCGTGCTTTTTACTTTATTATTTC
Source organism: Candidatus Gastranaerophilales bacterium (assembly GCA_905236775.1). Taxonomy (GTDB): domain Bacteria; phylum Cyanobacteriota; class Vampirovibrionia; order Gastranaerophilales; family Gastranaerophilaceae; genus CAG-196. The sequence goes on along the minus strand of CAJOOM010000116.1, from coordinate 6,239 downwards.
TATTTTTACAGCTCTGTTGTTAGTTTTCCATCTTTATCCAGACCGAAGCCCATTGATTTTAATAAAGTTTCACGAGCTATGTTATACTTAAGAACACTTTCTACAAAATTTAATTGTGCTTGATTATAGTTTCTAAGTGCATCTTGAAGTTCTACATAATTGTTTAAACCAACACTATATCTACCATCAGCAAGTTCAAAATTTTCCAATGTAGCTTTTACTTTTGTATTCATAAGGGGAATCTCCCGCTCCATATGGCGCATATTTATATAGTTATCTTGAACTTCCCAATAAATACTGGATTTTGCAATGTTTACATTGTGCTTAGCAATATTTAAGTAACTTTCTCCCTCTTTAATTTGGTAGTGAATTCCATAAGGATTTACTGAACCTAAATCTATTCCAGCCCCGACTTGTAACGGACTTGAATAAGAATGTTCATCTCGATTATAATTCCAGGTTAAGTTTGCGTTTATAGATGGTGCATATTGTCTTTTTATTGCTTTTAAAGATTCTTCTTGAACTTTTACTAACATCATATCTGATTGTAAATCTGGTCTAAGTTCCAGTGCTTTATCTACAGCTTGTTGTTTTGTAAATTTAAGCGGATTTAGTTGATAATCTTGAATTATATCATTGTGTTCAATTCCGGATGACAATAATACGAGTCCGTCCTCATTCTTTTTCATAACAGGGGCAGGCGGTTTTGAATTGTTTGCTGAATCCATTTTCTTTTTATAATCTGCTTTCAAAAAGCCGAAGTTTTCAGTATTTGTAACTACAAAAGGTTTATCTTCTTGATAAAACATGGAATCTTGAAGTGCAATTATTGAATTAAGCAAATAGTTTTGTCCTTCAACTAGCTGAATTTTCGCATCAGCAAGATTAACTTCTGCATTAACAACATCGATTTTTGATTTTAAGCCTTCGTCAAACATGGCTTTTGTTCTTTCAAAGTTCAGAGTTTGAATTCTAACATTCTGTTCAAAAATATCTAAATCAGCAAGCGCAGAAAGAACTCTATAGTAATTTGTTCTAACAAGGTAAATTATCTCTAATAATTCGTAGTTATAATCAAATTCTGCTGCTTTTGTATCATATTTAGCCATATTAATTTTCGCCGTAGTTTTGCCAAAATCCCAAATTGTATCAGAAACTCCTACATTAAACCCCATAGAATTGTCATACGAACGAACAACTTGTGTAGCTTTATTATTTCTGTGGTATAAGTTATAGCCGACGGAAAAACGAGGTGCATAATTTGCTCTAGCTTGTCCTATACTGCTTTTTGCGGCTTTAATTCTTTCTTCAGATACTTTTAATTGAGGATTATGTTCCAGTGCGTATTTTACACAATCATCAATTGTCATGACAGTTATTTCACTGAAAGGAATTTTCGGTCTTCCTTGAACAGGAGGAAGCTTAATTTCTTCTATTTTTGTTTTTTTGTCTTTATTAACTTTTTGCTTGTTAAAAATATTTAATCTTGATATGAATGATTTTCTTTGTTTTTTGCTTTGTGTGCTGTCTAAAGCATAAACAGATGATGAAAACAAAAATGTTCCAATAATTATTCCTGTTAAAAATTTTTTACTAAACTCTTTCTTCAATATTCTAATCCTTTAAGTTATCATAATAAACATTCTATATTATATAAGAATATGATTCAATATTATGTTTTACATTTCTATAAAGCTTGTTTGTATAATTAGCTTCTTTCTATATAAAAGTAAGCATTTTCCTTTGAATAGTATAATTGACAAAATGACATAATTAAATAGAATATAATATATTATGATTATAAAAAAAATATTAGTTGTTTGTTGCGATACAATATGTGACAGTATATTTGCAAGTGCCTTAAATATAAAAAATCTGAAATAAAAATTTAAAAAAGTTATAGTATTGCAAAATTTGAAATATTTTTATAAAATAAATATGGTCTTTGATTAGGGTAAATGTTTTAACATTTGCCCGAAGAGTTAATGAAAAGGAGAGAAAGACATGAAAGACAATTTTAGAAAGTACCTTGTAGAATTTATAGGTACATTTTTCTTGGTATTCACAGTAGCTTCAGCAGTGTTGCTTGGAGGAGAACACGGTGTAATTGCACCATTATCAATTGGTTTTGCACTAATGATTATGGTTTATGCAGGCGGACATATCTCAGGTGGTCACTATAACCCTGCTGTATCATTTGCAGCTGCAATTCGCGGTGCTTTAGCATGGGGACAACTGATTCCATATTGGATTTTCCAAGTTGCCGGTGCAGCTTGTGCAGCTCTTTTAGTTGCTAATTATGCAGTGCTCCCTGAAGCAGCTGGATGCCCATTCTCATGCGTGCAATTAGTAATTGGTGAATTCTTGTTTACATTTGCTCTTTGTTACGTTGTTCTACAAGTTGCTACTTCAAAGAAGACAGAAGGTAATTCATACTATGGTCTTGCAATTGGTTCAACTGTTTTAGTAGGAGCATTCGCAGTAGGCGGAATCTTTTGTTTAGGTGCATTTAACCCTGCTGTTGCAGTTGGTTTAGGTATGATTAAGTCTGTTTGCTGGGTTGGTGCCGGTATTACTATCGCAACAAATCTTGTAGCTGGTGCTGTTGCAGCTCTTGTTTATAAATTTGTTGATGCAGAGTAGGTCTTACTTGATTAATAAAAATAGAGAATGACTTTCCAGCCATTCTCTATTTTTTATAATTATTTCAAAATGATTTTTTTTGCACATTCAAACATTGAATCTATTAATGTAGAGTTAGAGTATACGTTCATTCCTGCGCTTTCTAGAACTTGTTTTATTCTTCTTTCCCAAATAGAATAAACTTCTTCTTGCGGCATATTCAGAGTTTTTCCAATAAGTTCAAGTTCTTTATAATCAATAGGAATAGGAAGTGCACCACGTAGCATATCAACCATGTCAAGTCTTTTTTTTCTTGGGAACGATTTTAAAAATGAAACAACTGACATTTTACTTTCTTTCAAATAGTCCTTAATAATTTCAATACTTTCGTCAACTAATATCGGTTCTTGAGGAATTTTGTACTCTAAAAAATCATCAGGTTCTATTTCCATTACTGTTGCAATGCGTTCTATAGTTGTTCCTCTGGTGGAAAATGGAACTGTTTCATCTATTAAATTATAAACATAGGATAGAGTAACACCAATCATTTCTGAGAAGTCTTTTTTATGCAGCGCATTTTTTTCTAAAAATGATGCAACTTTTTCTGAACTTTTTTGTTGGATTATTTGTTTTGATTTCATATTTTAAACCTCACTATGAATTAAGTTTTAACATCTATAAAATAATAGAATACAAAAAATTCCATAACCCCATTTTAGCTAGATATAAGAATAATTAAAAAAATGGTTTAAAATATAAATATTATTTGACATATAAAGGATGCTTTTAGAATACTCTATTTATGAGCATTGTTGTTTATATAAGTCTTAATTTTATCTGAAACCCTGTATGATTCCTTTATTTTTCGTATAGATTTTTTATAAGTTATTTTATCTAAGTTGCAATTGTTAGATTGTAAGTAAGTTAAACACTTATCCGGATATTTACCCATAATTGTTGCTATAGCCCAAGCAACACCCATTTGTGAATAATAACTATCTGTATTTAGCTGGTCTAAAACTTTTATAACTTTATCAATGTATGTATCATTTAAAAAGTGAGAAAGCAGCATTACAGAAACAATCCTACTTTCAAATTCTTTTTTCGAGTTTTTATATTTCATTAAATATTCCCATACGATTTCGTAATGTTTTCTTGTGATTTTAAAGCTTTGGCATAAAGAATCATTTGTTGCCCAATCATTTACGTATGGAATAAATTTATCAAAATACTTTAATAATACGTTTATGTCATCTTTAGCATAACCTAAAACAAATGCGTGTAAGAGACGCAATTCAAATGTCTTAAAATCATTATTCTCTAAAAAACTTTTGTAATCATCCTTTGCTATTTGTTTCGCAAACTTTTTTAATTCCGGAATTGAAATTCCGAAAGTAGTTCTTTTTATGTTTTTAATTTTATCGTTTATATCCTTAATATTCATTTTTGTAAAGTCTTTTTGTATTAATTGTTCCGTTACACTTTCGAAATTTGTATTTTTGTTATGGATATTTACCCCCGAATTTACCCCCGAATTTACCCCCGATATTTACCCCCGATATTTACCCCCGATATTTATATATTTACCCCAGACATCATCTGGATTAATGTATCAATGGTGTTTTGCATACTAACACTATCAGTTGTTCTTTGTTGTAAAAATGCATTAATTTTAGGCATCATCTCAATAGCTATGTCTAAACGCGGATTTGAACCTGCTTGATACATACCGACATCAATTAAGTCTTTATTCTCTCTGTATAATGACATTAATGTACGCATTTTTGCTGCGGCTTCTTTGTGTTCCGGAGAAGCAATAGCAGACATAAGACGGGAAATACTTCCCAAAATATCAATTGCTGGATAATGGTTGGCTTCTGCTACTTTTCTGGATAAAAATATGTGACCGTCAGTAATACCACGCACTGTGTCTACTATTGGATCTGTTATATCATCACCTTCCATAAGTACGGTATAAAAAGCTGTAATTGAACCTTTTTCACTATTTCCGGCTCTTTCAAGCACTTTTTGTAGCCATGAGAATATAGATGGCGGATATCCTTTCATTGTAGGTGGTTCACCTAAAGATAGACCGACTTCACGACCGGCCATTGCGCAACGAGTAACAGTATCAGTCATTAAAAATACTTTTTTACCTTGATCTCGGAAATATTCGCATACAGATGTTGCAGTTAGAAGACACTTCTGACGAATTAATGGAGGTTGATCGCCGGTTGAACATACGAGCACTGATTTTTTCATACCTTCGGGACCAAGAGCATCTTCAACAAATTCTTTTACTTCTCTTCCGCGTTCCCCGATTAGGGCAACTACGTTAACATCGGCATCAGAATTACGTGCAATCATGCCCAGTAATGTACTTTTGCCGACTCCAGAACCGGCAAATAATCCCATACGCTGACCGCAGCCAAATGTTAAACAAGAATCTATTGCGCGTACACCTGTTGAGAACATTTCAGTAATAATAGGTCTTTCGAACGGACCTGGCGGCGGACCGTCGGCTGGTCTCCAGATTGCATTTGATATGTCTAAAGGTTTACCATCAATTGGTTCTCCCATTGGGTTTATAAGTCTGCCTAATAGAAAATCCCCAACAGGAATCATTATCGGTCCTCCAGTAGAAGTAACAAGGCTTCCTTGGCCTATTCCAGCACCGTCATATAATAATAAAAGCTGGGCAATATCTCCTTTAAATGCAGCTACTTCAGCAGGTTTTCTTTCTCCGCTTGCTGTTTCTATATAGCATAAATCACCAATTTTAAGTCCGGGTAATTTTACTTCAACAGTTAATCCTAATAACTTTGAAACACTGCCTTTGTATTGATAAAGGTCAATATTTTCAAGTTTATGTTTTACATTAGATTTTATTTCGTCGATAAGCTCTTGATTAACACCATCCATACTCTAATTTTACCATATTTAAATTTTATGTAAACAATTGTAAAGAAAATTTTAAGTTTTGAAATTTAAAAGAAATAAAATACTTTATATAATTGTATGCAGCTAATTAAAAGTAAAGCATATAAGAATAGAGAAATAGAGAAGAAAGGATAATATATGACAAAAATATTTGGAAATGAGCCTGTAAAACGTTCACATCAGAGTAATATTCCGGATTATATGAAAGGAGTTGGCACCGGAGGTGGGTATCAAGCTAATAACATTTATGGTAATCCGAAAGAAGATGAGCGCTTGAGGCATGTGCTTGCAGCTAATGGTGGTAACGTTCCGATAGGTCAGTCATTGTCATAGGATTTTATAAGTAAATAATAGAATTAAAGAAGTTGTTTAAAAGCAGTTTGACGCAAAACAATCAAGTCCATGTATTCCTGATAAGGTCGTGGGCTGTGCTATACTCTTCCGAAAGAAAGAGTTCATTTGACAAAGTTTTTGTGAGGTATATTCTGCATATTTAATATGTTAAATATGCGAGTCATGCTATAGTAGTAAGTTAGTAACAAAATATCAAAATTAAAGATTGACAAAAATTAAAAATTTTTAAAATAAGGCTTGACAAAGAATTATTTTAATAATAGAATAGTAAATGCGCGTTGACGAGATGCGTAAAGAAGTGATTTACACTTAGGTGCCAACGG
>CAJOOM010000115.1 GCA_905236775.1 Candidatus Gastranaerophilales bacterium | reverse complement strand
TAAAATTTTTCTCGCAATCTCCATAGAACGGTTTCAACTCAGGTTGTGTGCTATCCCGCACACGACCTGAGTTTCACACACTTTAGGCCGGATTTGAAAAAGTCGAAAAATTGTCATTTTTCAGACTTTTTCCGCATCCTCACCTAAAATTTTTGAAAAAATGAAATTTTGCCATAAAATAAATATTATTCTATAATACGATTATGAACAAAGAACCAAATTTTGCAGGAAGTTTTTATCCGTCTGATGCGAATAAATTAAGAGATTTACTTAACTCATTAAAAGAAGATACGCAGATAAAATACCAATCAAAAGTCATAATAGTACCGCATGCCGGATATGAATATTCCGGTCATGCTGCAGTAGCCGGATTTCAACATTTAGAGCCGGCTGAAAATATATTTATAATAGCACCGTCACATCACGAAACTTTTACAAATATTGCACTGCCAAAATACACATACTTTGATACACCGTTAGGGAGTATAGAAGTTAACAACAGGTTAATAAAGGAACTGGCTGAAAAATATCCTTGTATTGTATCTGATGCCCCTTTTGAAAACGAACACGCAATAGAAGTACAATTACCGATATTGCAAAATACTTTCTTTCCACATAAGCAAAGTGCGGCAGAATTTGTAAAAAACATTGTCCGTATTGGTAAAAAGTTAAAAATCGTTCCGATTCTTGTCGGAAAATGTGATTACAGAATGATAGCCGATATTATTGCCGAATATTGGGAAAATTCATCTTTTGTAATTAGTTCTGATTTAAGTCATTTCTATACCCACGAACAATGCAGACAAATCGATACTTACACAGCAAATATTATAGAATTCGGAAAAATCGACTGTTTTGAACCGGAACAAGCTTGCGGGTTAATCGGAATAAAAGGTGCATTAGAATTTGCAAATAACAACAACTCTTCATTAATTCGTATCGAAATGTACAATTCCGGAGATGTTAGTGAAGATAAACAAAGAGTCGTAGGGTATGGTTCCTGGTTTTTATATCCTGATAGCAAGAATGCCTTTATAGAAAAATTTTACAAAGATTATATTTTTAGTATTGTCAGAGAAAGCATTGTTTATTCAATCAATCAAGAAGAATTTATCCCGCAACATATTCCACCGGTGTTTTTAGAATATGGAGCATCTTTTGTAACATTAAAAATTAATAATCAACTTAGAGGGTGCATAGGCTCAATATACCCTACAAAACCTTTGATATTGGATTTGATAGACAATGCAAAAAACGCGGCTTTTCAAGACTCCAGATTTAAGCCGCTAACCATAGAAGAACTCGAAAATATAGACATTTCGGTTTCAATTTTATCGTCTATAGAACGCATAAAATTTAAAAATGAAAAAGATTTACTTTCAAAAATTTACCCACACGGTGTAATCATATCAGATGGTGAAAGAAGAGCTGTGTATCTGCCTGTAGTTTGGGAACAACTTCCCGATAGAGAAATATTTTTTAACTCTTTAAAAGAAAAAGCCGGTTTACCGCCTAAATATTTCTCAAGAACGATGGATGTATATAAGTTCAGCGCTTTAGAATTAAAAGAAGAACCGGAACAAAACTAATTAAATAAACATATTATTACTCCAATACTTCCTGATATTAACATGTAAAAAATTGGTTCTTTTTTACCTTTCCAACTTAAAAGAATTAAAATTGTCAAAAGAATTATTCCTTTTAAATTATTTATTTCTCCCAACAATAATTCATAAGAGACAGATGCTAGTAATGCGCAGCTAATTGGTTTCAGTGAACTTAATAGAGATTTTACATAAAAATTTTCATTATATTTTTTTAATAACTTGGACAACAGTATTACTAATATAAAAGACGGAAACATCTCTGATATTGTAGCCACAATTGAACCAATTATTCCGGCTGTTTTAAGTCCTGCATACGTAGCAACATTAATTCCGACAGGACCGGGAGTAATTGCAGCAATTGCAGTCATTTGTGTTAACTCCTGTATGGAATACCAATTGTATACCTCTGATAAATGGTATAAAAACGGAATTGTAGCATACCCTCCGCCAAAGGAAAATAATCCTATCTTAAAAAACTCCGCAAATAGTGATACATAAATCATTTCTCACTATCTCCTCTTTGAGTCTTTTCTTTTATTTTTCTTTCTATAGTTTTATATAAAATTCCAATACAAGAAAAAATTAATATAACATTTATTGGAGATAATTTAAATAAAACAAGAATTACAAGAGATGAGCCAAAAATTAAATAAAAGAAAATATCTTTGTGTGAATTCTGCCACAATTCTCTAACCGTTAAAAGTATAAGAGCGATAACGGCAATGCCTATTCCCCACAAAGCACCTTGCATAATATGACTTTCCATAAAAGCAGAAAGTATTGAAGCTAACAAAACTATTGTCCAAAACGGAACAAATATTATTCCTAAAACAGCACATAAAGCACCAATTTTACCCCTAAGTTTATACCCTATAAACATAGAAATATTAGCCGCTACAATTCCCGGTAACGATTGGGATAATGCAAAATAGTTTATTAACTCGTCTTTATCTAAAATTTTCTTTTTTTCAGTAAATTCACTTTGCAAAATCGGCAAAATAACGTAACCGCCTCCCAGAAGAATTGCACCTATTTTCATAAATATTAAAAATAATTTGAAAAGTGACATTATTACTGCTGATTTCCCCTACTCAAATATGCCTCAATAAATCCATCTAAATCTCCGTCCATAACTGCATCGACATTTCCCATCTCATATCCTGTTCTGTGATCTTTTACCATTTTATATGGATGAAATACATATGAACGTATTTGAGAGCCAAAATTTATATCAAAGGATTCTCCTTTAAGTTCTGCAAGTTTCTTTTCATGTTCTCTCTGTCTTAATTCGAGAAGTTTTGAGGCTAACATCTGCATAGCATTTTCTTTGTTTTGAAGTTGTGAACGTTCTTGTTGGCATTTAACAACAATTCCTGTCGGTTTATGCAAAATTCTTACGGCTGTTTCAACTTTATTAACATTTTGACCCCCGGCACCACCTGAACGCATTGTATCAACTTCTAAATCTTCCGGCGGAATTACAATTGTTTTTTCATAATCCGGAATAATAGGTGAAACTTCACAAGAAGCAAAACTCGTCTGACGTTTTCCATTTGCATTAAACGGTGATATTCTGACAAGTCTATGAACTCCTTTTTCTGCTTTTGAATAGCCGTATGCATATTTCCCTATGATTTTTATTGTAGCAGATTTAATTCCGGCTTCTTCACCATCTGATTTATCAATTAATTCTGTTTTCCATCCTTTTGTTTCAGCCCATCGCATATACATTCTTAAAAGAAGGCTTGCCCAATCTTGTGCATCTGTTCCACCTGCTCCCGCATTTATAGTTAAGAATGCATCCGCTTCATCATATTCTCCGGAAAGCATTTTTTGAATGTCATATTTATTAAGTTCTTTTTCGAGCTGAATCAACTGCGTATCAGATTCTTGTATAAGCTCTTCATCACCGATTTCTTGAGCGGTTTTGGCATCTTCTATAATACTTTCCCAACGTGAAAATCTCTCTATGTTATCTTTTATTTCTCTGACTTTTTGACCTAACTCATTTGCTAAATTTTGATTTGACCATACATCAGGCTGCTGCAATCGAGTTTCAAGCTCTTTCAATTCATTCTTGCACTTATTTAGGTCAAAGATACTCCTTATTTTTTAAAATTCTATCATTTAATTCTATTATATTCATCATACACCTCTGTAGAACGATTTTAGCAAAAAACAAGTAATGTAACAAGGGATTCTCAAGGAGTGTGCGGAAAAAATCTAAAGGACACTTACTATGTAAATATATTTGTAAATATTTTGTCGTATCGAATCTGTATGATATAATTTAAGATGAATGGCTTATTTAATTGTATTTGCCGAATATTTCAAATATTTTCTCTATAGAATTTCATTAATATAGAGGAGCTAAGAAGAAAAGATATGATATAAAATAACGATAGGCAGAGTAGTTATTTTTATGATTAAAAATAAGGTGATATGGTTTTAAATAGTTTAGAAAGTACAAATATTTCAAAACAAGAAGATTACGTACAAGAAGCCGAAGTTGACGGTATAGAGATTCTTGTTAATATGGCAAAACAAGGAAAAATTGATCCTTGGAATGTCAATATTGTTGATGTTACTGATAAATATTTAACTCATTTGTTCCAATCAAAAGCTCAAAATTTACGTTTAACCGGAAGAACACTTCTTTTTGCTGCAATTTTGTTAAAGCTTAAATCTAATGTCCTTGAGGGAATTGATATTTTGGATTTTGCACCTCAGCAGCAAGAAGAGAATTTAAACTTTTCTGATGATGAGCAGCTCGAATACACCCAAGATGAATATATTCCAACAAATAATGTCATCTCTATCGATGAAGTTTTGCAAAGAAGAACTTCTGTCAGATTAAATCATAATAGGGTTGTCACTTTACACGATTTAATCAGACAATTAGAGTTTTACGAAATGCTTGATAAAAAGCAATCTTTGAAAAATGCGCACGAAAGAGCAAAAAGAAGGGTTCAAAACTATTCAAAATTATCACCGGAAGATATTATTAATCTAGCCCACGATGAATATATAGAACAAGGAATTGCGCGACTTAAGGATAATTTGGAAGAGATTTTGAATCGTCAAGATAAAATAGAATTGAATGAACTTACTCTCCTTGGTATGGATAGAATAAGTGCATATATATCATTATTATTTTTAACAGTTGAAAGTGATTATGATTTGGAACAAGATGAATTTTATTCGGATTTGTACGTAGTTAAACATCCTAAAGAAGAGCATAGTGAAAACGAATTACTTGACAATTTAGATAATACAGAAAGTGTTTTAGTCAAAGAAGAGGTAGAAAATGGAACAGTTAAAGTCCAGGATTGAAGCGGTTCTGTTTGTTACTGCACGAGTTTTGCAAGTTAATGAAATTGCAGAAATACTTGAAGAAGAGCCGGAAGCTGTAGAAGAAGCTTTATTAGAGTTAATAATGGATTACGCATCAAGAGAAGGCGCGCTTGAAATAGATGATGAAAACGGATATATACTTCAAGTTAAGCAAGAACATTTGGATATTGTAGAAAAGTTATGTCCTGTTGAACTTAAACCGCCTGTATTAAAAACATTAACAGTAATCGCGCTAAAGGAACCAATAAGGCAGTCTTTGCTAAAAGATTTAAGAGGTTCAAATGCTTATGAACATGTTCAAGAGTTAATAGAAAAAGGTTTAATCTCACGTCATAAAGATAAAAACGGACGCTCATATAATATTAAAACTACACCTAAATTTGCTGAATATTTTAAATTAAAAGGTGATATAAGAGCTTTAGTAAAAACATTAAATATCGATAATGGTGTTAAAGATGAGCCGGAAGACGGCAATTCTGATGTTACTGCTAACGAGGGTGTAAATAATGAACTTACAGAAACATTGGGTTAAAATTACATTTTTAATTTTAATTTTGTTTTTTATATTTCATATGTTTCTTTCTGATTCAAATAAAGCAGGACACTATGCTAATTTAGGATATAAATATTCAAAAAATGGAAATTACGTAAAAGCACAAGAATTTTACGAAAAATCATACCAATTGGGAAATGTTGACTCTAATTTTAGAAAAGCATATGTAAATTCTCTTATAAATTCTCCGCTAACTATTTCGGCTCAAAAAAAACTTGTAGAATTTGCAACAGGTGAAATTCAAGATTCATCCTCTGATTCTGCTAAATATTTTTTAAAAAGCTTTAAAAATGAAATAAATAATAAATATGCAGATAATTATATAAAACAAGCTACATACAACAATAAAATTGTACACTGGGGTAAAATGCCCATTACATATACTTTTATAAATTCAAACAATGTTTCTAAAGATGTCATTAATTCTGTTAATAATGCCTTTAATACCTGGGAAAAAGCCAGTTCTTATAAGATACAGTTTGATAAAATTAATAACTCAAAAGCAGATATTATAGTAAGCTTTAATTATACTAAAATTCAAGATACGCAATATGGACGTAAATATGTTATAGCTTCAACTGTTCCGTTAATAAATCATGACAAGTTAGAACATATGACTATGAACTTGAACATTTATGACTTAGAAGGCAACATGTTTACTCCAAATCAAATGTATAATACTGCATTGCACGAGATATTTCACGCTTTAGGTTTTTTAGGTCATAGTTTTGATAAAGAAAATATAATGTATATGTCAAAAGATATGGAAGTTATGAACAATGATGGCAGAAAGTTTTTGACTGAAGCTGACAAAAAAACATTAGAACTGTTTTACAAAATTCAACCTGATATTACAAATGCCAAAGATTTAAAATACGATTTTATTCCATATGTTGTAATAGGAAATGAAGACGAAATAAATGACAGCAAAGTTTTAGAAGCAAAAAATTACATAAGAAAGGCACCAAATATACCGTCCGGCTATATCGATTTAGCACAAACTCTTTTAAATAAGAAAAAATATATCGCAGCAATGACTTATTTAGAAAAGGCTTTAAAACTTGCGAATAATGATGATACAAAATATATGGTTTATTTCAATTTAGCTGTAACAAGTTATTATGATGGGAATTATGAACTTGCTCGCAATTATATAAAAAAAGCGAAAGAAATCAATGAAGATAATGAGTTAAAAGTATTAGAAGCAGAAATATATTCCAAGGAAAACAAACTCGATGAAAGCATTAAAATATATAATGAACTCATTAAGAATAATCCTAATAATATAGATTATGTAATTCCTTTAACAAACGCATATATAAAGGAAAAGAAGTACTTTAAAGCGAGGAAAACTTTAAAAAATTATTTAAAAATAAATCCAAAAGACAAAAATAATAAACGCATAAAAGGCTACGGAATATTGCTTAGAATATAAATATATGCTAATTTAAATTGTATGAAAGTAGATTCTATAAACAGATATATAAACCCAAGAACGACAGGATATAGTGCTTTAGCTGGATTTGCACTAACAGCCGCAACAGGCATGGGTAAAAATAAACAATTTAAACGAATGCATAAACCGCTTTTTTGGATTTCAGCAGCTGCCACAGCTATTCATATAGGACAAATCGAGTATATGAAGCATAAGTTTAAGAAAAATTAGTATTTTATATTTGTATAGCCTGTTGTAATAACGATTAAGTTGTATTTATCAGCAGTTGCAATAATATCCTCTGAAGCTTCGGGAAGTATAACCAATGAAATTCTTCCTTGAATTGCAACATTCAAGTCATGGATAGATATATTCATATCTGAAGCAAGAATAGCATCTTTAGAACGATCACAAGCATGGTCAAGGGCATATTCAACAGCTGACAATTGTAATCCTTGTGATATCGAATTTGTTTTTAAATCTTTAGCAACAACAATTGCTCGCGAATTAGCATGTTTTGCAACTTTCCATGCAAAAACAGCATCTTCAATTTGCTCAACTGTAGGTTTAGTCTTAGTTACAACTTTAAAAGAATCTTTGTCAAGCTCATTATAATTAGGAGTTTCTGTTAATGTTCCCAAAGAAGTATTTGTTATCTTGTTTGGTAAATACATTTTGTAATCTTTTAGTGGTGTATTCACTTTAACATAGGTAATACTATGTGTATCCAAATATTCAATTGCATTTTTCGTAAACTTAGGTGCAACTATTATATGTGTATCTTTTAACATTTTTGCGATATCACTGTTTACTTCATTAGATAACACGATTGTAGAAGTCATAAAGTCAATCGGGTCAGAATCCATTATGTTTGTTATAGCATCTTCCAATGTTTTACCTAATGACACAGCGCAAATTCCGGCAGGTGTTACACTTGCAGCTCCTAAAACATCATAGAACTCACTAATAATATCAAGTCCTTTCGATACACTTAATACATCTGAATAACTTAAATTAGAGCTGATTTCATAATCTAAAATCTGTTCTTGAAATTCCAAATTTGCTTTTTGAGATAAATTTTCTCCGGTAATTACTTGTATTTGATTTGGTAACACTATATTCCTTCTTTCTATATATCTAATTGCTTTGTTCGGCTTTCTCTTCCGGTATTTTTATAGAATTTATAGGTATTGGAGCAAAACTGCGCGGAGGTTTAGATGTATTTATGTCATTTGGAACTACAACCGGCTGCGGCTCAGTTTTTTGTATATTTATGGGTCTTAAAAAATCAGAATGTCTTGCAGGTATTGTACTTGCAGGAGTTGGCTTATCTAAAGTAACAGCATTAATCTCTGATTGAGCAGAAGTATTTGATGATTGAACATCATTTTCATTTGTATTTTCACTGTTGTTTTCATTTTCATCTTCTTCGCCCTTTTGAGGAATAACTGCAACATATGATGCTTTAAACGGAGTTAAAACAACATCAGGATACTCAAATTCAGATTTACCGTATGGTTCTGTTGCTACAAGCATAATATCATGCCAGATTTTTGCCGGAATAGTACCACCTGTTACACCACCCATCTGGGAATTGTCATCATTTCCGACCCATACACCAGTTGCTACATCAGGAGTAAAACCTATAAAATAAGCATCTTTACTATCATCTGTTGTTCCGGTTTTTCCTGCTGCTGGTTTTCCAATGTCTGCTGCTCGTCCTGTTCCGTTTGTAATTACAGTCCTCATAATTGCTGTCATTGTAGCAGCAGTATTAATATTTAATACTTTACTCGTTCGCGCTTTTTTTGCCTCATACAATGTTGTTCCTTTCGATGAAACAACTCTTTCTATAGCATAAGGTTCAACCTTATATCCGCCATTTGCAAATATACCAAAAGCACGAGTCATTTCAAATAATTTTACACTGTTAGAACCTAAGGCTATAGTATAATCATAAGGTATTGGTGTTGTAATACCCATAATTCTTGCAAGTTGAATAACCGGTCTCACACCAATTGCATCCATAAGTCTTGCTGCGCAAACATTTGAAGAAACCATCAATGCGGTATATACAGGGATTTTTCCTCTATATTTGTTGCCATAATTTTTTGGTGTCCAATTTCCGAGTTTCACCGGCATGTCATCTATCATGTCATTTGGTGATAAGCCTTTTTCTACGGCAGCTGTGTATATAAACGGTTTAAATGCCGAACCGGAAGGTCTTTGTGATTGCGAAACACGGTCATATTGACTCTTGGTATAATCTTTACCACCGGCATAAACAAGAATTCTTCCGTCTACAGGGCTGAATGAAAAAACTGCTGCTTGATTTTTATCTTTTGTCATTCCCCAAGCTTTTAGATTCGACAAAATAGACTCATTAGCTTTCATTTGAGCCTTGTAATCAAGTGTTGTAAACACCTTTAATCCGCCATTTACTATTTCATCTTCAGTAAATCCAAGTTGTTCAAGCTCTTTCATAACGTAATCGCAAAAATAAGGCGCTTTATTTGTTGCATACATTAATGGCATAGTAGATAGCACAATAGGAGCTTTTATAGATTTTTCGTATGTTTCTTTATCAATGTATTTCATTTTATACATTCTCAAAAGAACCTGATTACGGCGTTTAAATGCAAGGTCTTTGTTGTTATAAGGTGAATACACAGACGGCGCTTGCGGTAAGCCTGCAATAAGTGCCATCTCAGGCAGTGTTAGTTGATTTAAATTTTTATTAAAATAAATCTTCGCTGCTCCCTTAACACCATATGCTCCTGAACCTAAATAGACATTATTAAGATACATTTCTAATATTTTGTCTTTAGAAATAGTTTTTTCTATTTGAGCAGCTACTTGAAGTTCTTTTATCTTTCTTGTGAATGTCTTTTCATTAGATAAAAACAGAATTCTTGAAAGCTGCTGAGTAATTGTACTTGCACCTTGAACGACATGACCTGCCAGAACATTTGCGACCATAGAACGTGCAAGACCAAACAAATCATATCCTTCGTGTTTATAAAAGTTTTTATCTTCTGTTGCAATAAGCGCTTTAATTAATTGTTCAGGAACTTCTCTTAACTCTACGTTAGAATAAGTAAATGCTGCAAATGTTTTTATTATTTGACCATCACTTGCACAAAATGTTGTAACAATATTTGGTTTTAATGTATTTAAATTTTTTATTTGAGGAAGTGACATAAGATGTATTTTTAATGCCACTATTCCTGCAAGAGTAATACTTAAAACAAAAACAATAACATATACAAAAAAGCTTGCTATAGGGTTATCTATATCATATTTACCGCCTTTTTTATTTTTATTAAACTTAGGAATATTATAATTTCCCATGCTCCGCTCCTAATAAAAATTTATATACTCATTTTAATAATTGCAATTGACCAATAATACACATATGTAGTATATTATTAATTACATTTTACCAAATAAATATTAATAGTAGTAAAAAGTTAAATATAATGTTAAGTTTTTTGACAATTTTGAAAAATGAAATTTTATCATATTTTGTTCCGGAAAAAATGGAATATAAAATCACCGGAAAATGCTTAAAATGCGGTAAATGCTGCAGATATATGTATGCATTTGACACTTATACAACAACTGATTTTAAAATTATGCAATTCTTTTTTCCAAAGTACAAAAGATTTTATATCCGTGGCAAAGATGAATTTGGAAATTTAATTTTTGCTTGTAAATATGTAACTAAAGAAGGCTTATGTTCTGTGTACGATAAAAGACTTAAAATGTGCAGAAATTATCCTGCAAAAAAAATCAATTATCCGGGGAAATTGCATGATGGCTGCGGTTATAAAGTTGAAGACAAATCTTTTGAGAGTTATTTAAAAGGTGTTAAAAAGTGAATAAGTTCATATCAACTTAACTCTTATTCACTTATTTACTTCTAAAACCATTTTCAATTTTCAATTGAAAACACTTATTCACATATTGCCCTAGTGCCTTAGTGCCATATTATGCGCATTGTCAACTATTGTTGTGATATCAGGATTTATAGCCTCGCCGTCTGTTCCAAACCATATTAAATATTCAATATTCCCCGCAGGACCTTTGATTGAAGAAAATGTTAATCCTTTAACAACGTAATCTAAATTTTTCACACAACTAATTACATTATCAATAACCATAATATGAGTATTCTTATCTTTTACAACCCCGCCTTTTTCAACAAGTTCTTTTCCTGCTTCAAACTGAGGTTTTATAAGACAAATCATTTCATGAAAGTCTTTTTTTAAAAGAGTTTTTAAATTTGGCAAAACTTTTTCCAGTGATATAAATGAGAGGTCTGACACAAGTAAATCTGCCGGTTCTTCGTTTTCAGAATAAATATCATCATAAGTACATATTTTAAGATTAGTTTTCTCGATTGTTTTTACTTGTTTGGAACTTCTTATTTTCCAGTCTAATTGTCCGTAACCAACATCAACTGCGTAAACAAATTTAGCACCGTTTTGAAGCAAACAATCCGTAAAGCCTCCGGTTGATGCTCCTGCATCAAGACAAATTCTGTCAGCAGGTGAAAATTCAAACGCATCCAAGGCTTTTTTTAACTTAAATCCACCTCTTGAAACATAAGGCATTGTTTTTACTTTAAAATCATAGTCTTTAGCAGGGTCAATTTGATATCCTGCTTTTGTTATAACTTCTGTGCCAATCATAACTTGACCTGCTAAAATAGCAGAAGAGGCTTTGCTTTTTGTTTCAAAGTATCCTAAATCAACCAAAATTTTGTCTAAACGTTCTTTTTTCAAATTTTAAAAAACCTTTCTGCGTTTTCAGTTGTTACATTAGTAAGCTCTTCCAAAGACATTTCCCGAATTTTTGATATTTCTTCTGCTACATAGTGTACGTATGCGGGTTTGTTTGGTTTTCCTCTATACGGAGTAGGTGTTAAATAGGGGGAATCCGTCTCGAGAACTAATTTGTCCAAAGGAACTTCTCTTGCCACATCTTTCATTTTTACAGCATTTTTAAAAGTTACAACTCCGCCTAATGCAATATACCATCCCTCTTTCACGCACTCTTTCATAAATTCGACACTACCTGAAAAACAATGAAATAAAACTCCGTTTTGTGGTTTTTCTTCTTTTATAATATCAAAACAATCTTTGTGAGCTTCTCTATCGTGAACTACAATCGGCAAGTTTAGACGATTTGCAAGTCGAATTTGTTTGCGGAAAATATCTTGCTGTAAATCCACAAATGATTTATCCCAATAATAATCTAAACCGATTTCACCTACCGCAACAATTTTTTTGTTCTCTTTTGCAATCGTTTCCATTTTTTTTTCAAATTCTTCGGTAAATGTTTTTACTTCCGATGGGAATAATCCAACCATACCATAAATGTTTTCATTAGAGTTTGAAAGCTCAACAACCTTATCTTGAGTGCAAACTTCAACCGCAGGAATAATCGCCTTTTTTACACCGAAAGAATTCATGTCTGCCAAAACATCTTTTAAAGAGGTCTGAGAATCAATGAGCATATCAATATGTGCGTGTGTGTCAATCAAATAATTTTTCATTCCTTTATTGTATCATGTCAAAATATAAACTTATTTGATTACAAACTTTTTCTTTACAAATAATTCGTTTTTTTATACTATAAAGAAAAGGGGATTATTTTTTATATATACGAGGTAACTAATGGCAGATAATAAATATAAGCGTGTATTATTAAAAATTAGCGGAGAAGCTTTGCTTGGAGAACAACAATTTGGTATAGACCCTAAACCTGTCGAAATGATTGCTGATGAAATTCGTTCTATATATGAAAGAGGAGTCGAAATAGCTGTTGTTGTAGGTGGCGGCAATATTTTTCGCGGCATGAAGAATAGCGCAAGACTTGGTATGGACCAAGCTTCCGGTGATTATGTCGGAATGCTCGCAACTGTAATGAATGCTGTTGTTTTACAATGTGCTTTAAAAAAGATAGAGGTAGAGTGCAGAGTTCAAACAGCAATTGCGATGAATCAGATTGCAGAACCATACGTTCGTCATAGAGCTATTCGTCACTTAGAAAAAGGAAGAGTCGTGATATTTGCAGCAGGAACAGGGAATCCTTTCTTTACGACTGATACAGCTTCAGCTTTAAGAGCTTCAGAGATTGGCGCAGACGTAATGCTTATGGCAAAAAATGGTGTGGATGGAGTTTATACAGATGACCCTAAAACCAATTCTAATGCTAAAAAACTAGATAAAATTTCTTATGCAGATATTATTCAGCAAGATTTGAAAGTTATGGATACGTCTGCTTGTGCTTTATGTAAGCAAAACGGAATACCAATAATTGTTTTTGATTTCAAAGCTCAAGGTAGTTTAGTAAAAATAATGAACGGAGAACCGGTAGGTACGTATATTAGTTAGAAGTAAATTATTATAATAAGGAGAAAATTATGTCAGATGCTCTTGATGAAATGTTTTTATTTGGCGAAGAAAAAATGGAAAAAGCTATAGGTCAGTTGAAGAAAGATTTTGCCTCTGTTCGTACAGGAAGAGCAAATCCTGCAATTTTGGATAAGGTTATTGTTGAATACTACGGCGCACCTACTCCAATCAGACAAATGGCGCAAGTTCAAGTTGCAGAGGGTACTACTCTTGTTATAACACCATTTGATAAAAGTATTTTAAAAGAAGTAGAAAAAGCTGTTATAAAAGCTGAAATCGGCGTTGCACCTAATAATGACGGAACTTGCATTCGTCTTAACTTTCCTCCTTTGACAGAAGAAAGAAGAAGAGAAACAGCAAAAGATGTTAAAAAATTTGGTGAAGATACTAAAGTCGCAATAAGAAATGTAAGACGTGATATGGTTGATTCTCTCAAAAAAATTGAAAAAGATGAAAACCTTCCAGAAGATGCCGTAAAAGATAATCAAGATCAAATACAAAAAATCACAGATAAATACGTAGGAATTATAGATTCTCTTGTAAGTGAAAAAGAAAAAGAGGTTATGACTGTATAATGGCTTTATCTAAAAGTTTAACAAGATTAGTAATGGGATTAGGAATAGGTTTTACCGCCTTTTTTGCAATATTGATGGGTGGTTTGCCGCTTACAATACTATGTCTTGTTATTGTTTTTCTAGGTTCGAAAGAATATACAAAAATTCTTGAAAATAAAGGATTTACACCAAGTTACAAAATAATAATTATATCAAGTTTAATATTTGCACTTATTGCCTATTTTAACAGACTTGATTTATTACCGTTAACTTTCACGGTTTCTACGTTTATGGCATTTATGTGGGTCTTATTCAGAGGAAAACAGCCGTATATAGCAAATGTAGCAACTACAATATTAGGTTTTGTTTATTGCGGATGGTTTCCGTTGCATTTATTATTGTTAAGGGATATAGGTTGTTGTGACCCGATTTTTCACGGATGGATAAAGACAAATCCTTCATTCGAGGGAGCCGCATATGCTCTTTTACTGCTATTCAGTGTCATTTTAACAGATTCTTGTTGTTATTATGCCGGCATGCAATTTGGTAAGCACAAACTTGCAGAAGTAATTAGTCCGAATAAAACAATAGAGGGTGCTATTGGCGGAACACTTGCGTGTGTTTTGTTTTGTCTGATTTTCGGAATATTGATATTTGATCTTGCTTGGTATCACTCACTTATAATGGGATTATTAATCGCAGGTTTTGCACAGATTGGTGATTTATGCGAGAGTATGATTAAACGTGATGCAGGCGTAAAAGATTCAAGTGACATTATCCCCGGACACGGAGGATTTTTAGATAGGACTGACAGTTATATTTTTACAATACCAGTAGTTTATTATTATTTAGAATTTTTTGTGGAAAATAATTTTCTTGATTTATTAAAAGGACTTTTCTAATGATAAAAGATATTTTTGGTGAAGGTGATGAAAAACTTATAAAAATAGCACTTACTCACCCTTCTTATACAAAAGAAAATAATTTTTCCGATTTAGAAAATTATGAAAGACTGGAATTTTTTGGAGATTCTGTTTTAAAGCTTTTCACATCAAAATTGTTGTATGAATTGTATCCTACATCAGCAGAAGGTGAATTATCAAAAATACGTTCAATTCTTGTTTCAGATGCTATTTTGGCGCAAGTTGCCGTACAAATTGGATTAGATAAACAAATAATTTTGGGGGCTTCAGAAGAAAAACAAGGCGGAAGAAAACGCGAATCTAATATTGCTTGTTCATTGGAAGCAATTCTAGGAGCATATTATTTAAGCGGAAAAAGAGATGAGATTGAGAATTTTATAAAAGAATACATAATAAAATATGCTGAAGATGTAGATAAGCATTTTGAAAAATATAACGCAAAGGACATTTTACAGCAGTACACACAAGGATATAATAAAACAAGACCGGATTATAATGTTGTGTCGGTAACAGGTCCGGCGCATAAACCTTTGTTTAATGTAGAAGTTACCTGGGAAAATAAAGTTATCGGAAGAGCAAGCGGAAAGTCAAAAAAAGAAGCTGAACAATTTGCAGCATTTGAAGCTTGTAAATTTTTAAAGATTATTTAGTGTACTCTGTTTATTTGATTCTGCTATGGTTTACTATATTTTGAAAAACCGATAACCTTTTAAAATCACTATAGGAGGATGCTGAAAAACCTAAAATTGGCAAATTTTAGAGGCTTTTCCGCAAGCTAATAGATTGTTAAATATTTCATTTTTGGTTGTAAAATTCATGATATTTTAATAGAAGTAGAAGAGAGTTGACTTGTGAACGATTTATTAATATTTTAATTCATCTTTTTATCGCACCCCAAGCACGGATATAACCTTTTTCATACATAATTAAATAGTATCCTCCCTCTTGTATGTACTCAATTGTTGCTTCCATATGTATGTATTTTTGAGGAAGAGTTGCACCAGTTTGTGCATATTTTCTATTTATAATCTCTTGTATTTTTGCTTGTTTTTTTTCTTTTTTTAACTGCTTTTTTTCTTTCCTTGTAGGTTCTTTATTTGATTTATAGAGTTTATTTAATTCAGTTTTATTTTCAGCAATTTTAAAAACAGGTATTATAGCAATTAGATTTTTAGATTCAATTAAATATAAAAATTCTCTATCATCAGAAAGTGCAAGTTGATAATATCCCGGATTTATGTAATTGCCGTTATGGTCAGAAATATAATCTTCTATGAGCAAAACAGGCTGTTCATCGGTTGGTATGGAATATCTGTATATAGAATCTTGATGTACGGTTAGTCCTGATGGAATGGCAGGATAAGGCGCTGTCGGAGCCAAATAATCAATATCTCTTAGGGTAGGTGCAATTCCGTCTATCATAATTTATACACAAGCTTTCTCATTGCGTCATCTACTTCTTTAAAACTTTTACCTAAAAGCTTTGAAGATGCGACAAAAATAATAGATATATACTTATCAGAAACTGCCCCATCTTTTATTAAAAGTCTATAACTTTCTCGCATTAATCTTTTTATACGGTTTCTTTTTACAGCTCTTTTATGTATTTTTTTACTAACAACAAATCCAACTCTTGTCGGATAATCATTATTTTTTTCTTTTCCGATAAATAATGTTATACCATCTTTATGCAAAGTTTTTCCTGTCTTATAGGTTGCATTAAATGCTGAACGTTTTTTTAATCGATATTCCTTAGGAAGCATATTTTATAACACTCCATTATTTATAGAATTAAAACAAATTAAGCTGAGGTGCTAAATTCTCAACATCTATTTCGGATTCTTTCTTTCTTCCGGCAAGATTTTTGGATAAATCCTTTTGCATTTTTATCATCAATTCTTCAGAACGTGAAATAACCTCTTTGGGAAGACCTGCCATCTTTGCTACTTGAACACCATAACTTTTGCTTGCTCCTCCGGGAACAATTTTTCGTAAAAATTCTATTTCACCATTTTCTTCACTAACGGTAATTCTGTAGTTCTTAATTTGAGGATAAGTTTTTGTCATTACATTAAGTTCGTGATAATGAGTTGCAAAAATACATCTCGCTTTTAATTTGTTTGCTATGTATTCAGCAACTGCCCAAGCTATTGCAACTCCATCATACGTACTTGTTCCACGACCAATTTCATCAATAAGAATAAGACTTTTTTCTGTAGCATTATTCAATATACAAGCTGTTTCTGACATTTCTACCATAAAAGTAGATTTCCCGAGTGTTAAATCATCGCTTGCTCCTACTCTTGTAAATATTTTATCTATAATCCCAATTTCTGCATAATCAGCAGGTACAAAGGAGCCAATTTGTGCCAATATTGCAATTAATGCATTTTGACGCATATAAGTCGATTTACCGGCCATATTTGGACCTGTTAAAATCATAAATTGAGTTTTAGATGTATTACTTGATGACAGTTCTATATCATTAGAAACATATGTTCCGAGCGGCAGAATTTGTTCAAGAACAGGATGACGTCCATTTTTTATAATAAAATTTCCACTTTCATTTATAATTGGACAAGAATAACCTTGTTCTACTGCCAATACTGCAAAGGAAGTAAGTACATCAAGCTTTGCTATGCATTCTGCTGTGTCACGAATTATTGAAACAAATTCTTTTGAATAATTTCTAAAATCGGAAAATAACTTGTACTCAAGTTCATATGCTTTAACTTGGGCAGTTATAACTTCATCTTCATGTTTTTTTAATTTTTCTGTTATAAATCTTTCACCATTTGAGATAGTTTGTTTCCTAATATAATCTGCCGGAACTTTATCAAGATTGGAATTGGTAACTTCTATATAATATCCAAATACTTTATTGTAACTTACTTTTAATATATTTATGCCGGTACGTTCTTTTTCTTCTTTTTCAAATTTTTCAAGCCAATCTTTTCCATTGCACATTAAATCTCGGAGGTAATCTAATTCATGATTAACCCCATCTTTTATAATACCGCCCTCTTTAATAAAAATTGGAGCATCGTCTTTTATCGTTTGAGAAATTATTTCCGTATAATTATTTAATTCTTGCAAATGTTGTTCAATTGGAGAAAATACGTCTAAATCCATACTCTTTGCAGTTTCTATAAGCTCAGGCAAAAACTGTAATGATATTTTTAAACTCAAAAAGTCTCTTGGTGTAGCAGTTGTATTACTTAATTTGGTAGAAACTCTTTGTATGTCATATATATTGCGCATTAAAGACTGCAATTTTAATTTTTGCTCTGTATCATCTGCAATTTTTTTTACAATTCCTTGTCGCTTAATAATCTTATCTGCATTTTTTAAAGGCTGACATATCCAACTTCTTAAAAGTCTTGCTCCCATATTTGTCACAGTTCTGTTTATTGCCCACAAAAGAGAACCGTAATTATTTTTTTCTCTTAATGTTTCAGTAAGTTCCAGATTTCTTCTTGTACTTCCATCTAATGTAATATAATCAGACAACTCATAAATTTCTATTTTCTCAAATTTGGGGAAACCTTCTTTCATATTTTCCCAAATATATGCAAGAAGTCCTGCAGCAGTTCTAAATCCGAGCGGACAACTGCTATATCCTATAGAATCCAGAGATGATATATTATATACCTGCTTTAAATTGTTTTTTGCCCAATCTTCTTCAAAAACTTTTTCTGGAACTTTTGAACAATTATAATTGTTTAATATTTCATCCGGCAAATCCACAGCTTCTTCTCTAACAATTTGAAAAGGTTGTAAATCCAATTTTTTTGACTTTCCGATTACTTCAGAAGGCTGAATTCTGGCAAGTTCTGTCAAAAGAGTTTCATAATCCAATTGTGTGGCTTTAAATTCTCCTGTTGAAGTATCTGTATATGCAAAACCCCATTTTCCTTTTTCTTGAAATATTGCACACATATAATTGTTACGATTTTGATTTAGTAAGTTGCTTTCGTATAGAGTACCGGGAGTGATAATTCTCACAACGCCTCTGGGAACTATACCTTTGACATTTTTAGGGTCTTCAAGCTGTTCACAAATTGCAACTTTAATTCCTTTATTTACCAGTTTTTCTAAATATCCATCAAGAGCTTTCATAGGAATTCCGGCAAGAGGAATTCTGCCAAGTTTACCGCAATCACGTCCGGTTAAAGTAATTTCAAGTTCACGCGACATCACAGAAGCATCTTCAAAGAATGTTTCATAAAAATCGCCCATTCTATATAAAAGTAAGCAATCCGAATTTTCCCTTTTTATCTCCCAATATTTTTGCATTGCCGGAGTTAAATCATCAGGTGATATATCCGCAGTATTAATCATATTAATCTCTGGTTTACTCATAATAGGATTCTAGCATAAAAAGGAAAATCAAAAAATATTTTATTCATCCGGTTTTATTTTTATACCTTTATTTATTTTATATACGAATTTGCTTTTTCGCATATTTAAAAGAGAATTAATAATTTTCCAAACGTTCTCTTTTTTATCAATAAGGATAGCATCTTTTATAGGCGCACCATCCGGAACTGCTGCCAAATAGTATTCTTTTCCGTAACTCACATTTTTATTTATTAGCTCTATTGTATAATTATCATATCCGAAATTATTTATCTGTTCCAGCTTAGAGTTTAGTTTATGCGTATTTTCTAATTTGTTTTTACCATTGTTTATATAACTGCGCATAAATTTTTCAAATCTTGGTGAAATACGTGCTTGAAAACTTGGTTGGATATTAATATTTAAATCTGCTTTCATAATATAATTCCTATTCTTCAAATTTAATTCGACCTGTCTGATTAATGAAAATTGGTTTATTCAAGTGCTTTATATATTCACAAGTCAAGTATGCTTTATTAAACGGATATTCCAGACACTCTTCTGTTGGCGATAGTATATCATAATCCGCCCCCCAAGACATTACAAAAGAGTCTGATACAACTTTATACGTTTTATCTTTTCTAGGATTATCTACATTTATAGGATGTTCATATCCGTTTTTATCAACAAAATTCATACCAACAAGAGTTTTTTTAGATGGACTTATTGTATAGTTTAATCCGGATACAGCTAGTAGTCCAGGTTTATTGCCTACTGAATTATAACTAATCTCTATTGCTTTTTTGAATGCATTAACAAGTGTCGCCTCCGATACTTCAGCAATAGAAATATTATCTGCAAAAGGAGCAATTTCTTTTATATCACTGGTATCAATATTTCCTTTTTTAAAATGATTTCTTGTTCCCGCATTATTCCATAATGCAATATCTGCATCCATTTCATACTTCATTGCATCGCACATAAAGTTTGCATGTGGATTTTCTTCCATTAGCGATTTTGGCGCAGGTGGCGCATATTCAATATAACCGACTTGTTCCGGTTTACCTAAAATCTCATTAAATATATATTGGTGAACCAAATTTCTGTGATAGAGACTTGAATCTCCTAAGTTGTTTTGAGCTTTTGTAATTACACCGTCTTTATCGAAGGTTAAATTCAATTCTCCGAAGTGCTTGCCATCTTTACCCGCTTCAGTAATAATTATAGGTTCACCATTTTTAGAATATATTAAATTTTCATTTTCTTTAATTCCTTCAAGAAGTTCATGAGTATGACCACCAATAATTACATCAATTCCATCTGTATTTCTGCCGACTTGTTTATCTCTTTCTAATCCTAAATGAGATAGTAGTATTATTTTATCTACACCTTGAGTTTTTAAATTATTAATCTCTTGTTGGATTAATTCAATAGTTGTATCTAAATCATATGCTTTGCAATCTTTATGATAGTCAGGATGAGTGGCTCTTTCAATTAAATCAACAGGTGTCGTTCCTATTAAACCTACTTTTTCTCCTCTTACATTAACAATTGTGGATGGTTTAATAAAATCTCTTATATTAATCTTATTATAATTGTCAATTTCATCCTGCGATTGCTCTTCCAAAGGTTTTTGTTCAATATTAACAGCTAAAATTTTACCGTTAAATTTTGCAGCAGTTTCTTTTAAATCTCCTTGTTTTGTATCCATTTCATGATTACCAAGAGCAGTTCCGCTTACTCCCGCTAAATTTAAAAATTTTACGGTAGCATCGTGTACATGTCGGTTTTTCTCATCCCCAATATCGTTATCACCGCCAGACAGAATAATATCACCTTTTATCCCCGAAAGAATCCTCATCATGTTATTTGTTTGACCGTGTAAATCGTTTATGTAACCAATACTTAATTCAAACGTATCTGATTTTGGAGTCCGTTCTAATTTATCTTCACTTCTGAAAGGAATTTTTTGTGAAGATATTAGCTTAATTGTTGGATTTATGTTGGTGATTCGCTGAATATTCATATTTTATTTTCCTGCTTTTTATTTTTCATCAGTATATTTAATCCTGCCTACTTGATTTATTATAATCGGTTTATTATTTCTTTTTATGTAATTACAAACCATAATATCTTTATCATAAGAATATTTTTTTAAATAATCTTCTTCTTTTGCTAAAATACTGTAATCTGCACCTGCGGACATTAAAAATTCATCTGTGACAACTTTGTATTTTTTTGTTTCACTTGGATTTTCAACATCTATATTTTGAATATTACCTTGCTTATCTATGTATTTCATATCAACAAGAGTACCGTTATTTTCATTAACAGTGTATTCAAGTCCTGAGACAGCAATTAATCCCGGCTTCCTGCTGCTTGTGGAATAAGTATCTTTTATTGCTTTTTTGAATAAATCTACTAAAGTTTTTTCAGGAACTTCTGCCACTACTACAAAATCCAAAAACGGTGAAATATCTTTGATGTCGCTTGAATTAATTTCTCCCTCATGGAAAAAATTTCTGACTCCGCAATTGTGCCATAGTGCAATATCTGAGTTAGTTTCGGCTCTCATTACATCACATACAAAATTTGCGTGTGGATTTTCTTCCGTGAGCGACTTTGGAGGGGGCGGTGCAAATTGAATGTATCCGACTTTTTCCGGCGCACCTAAAACATTTTCAAAAATATATTGATTAACTAAATTCTTATGGAATAATCCTGTTTCACCTAAATTATTTTGAGCTTTTGTGATTATACCATCTTTATCAAAAGTTAAATTTAACTTTCCGAAAAAGTTACCGTCACGACCGGCTTCTGTTAAAATTACCGGCTCACCGCTCTTGGAGAATAATAAATTTTCTCCGTCTTTTATTCCTTCTATAAGTTCATGCGTATGTCCACCGATAATTATATCAATTCCATCAGTTGTTTGAGCTACTTGTTTGTCTTTTTTATTCCCGAGATGAGAGAGCAAGACTATTTTATTTACACCTTGTTCTTTTAAGTTATCAACTTCATCTTGAATATCTTCAATAGTTTCATCAAGCGGATTAACATGACAATCCGTATGATAATTAGGGTGTGTAAGTCTGTCAAACATATCAATCGGAGATGCTCCAATAAGACCTATTTTTTCGCCCTTGACTTCTACTATTTTAGATGGTTTTAAACTTTCTTCTAAGCGCGCTCTGCCAAGTTTTTTTACATTTTCCTCATCTTGTTCGTCTATATCATCCTTTTTCATATTTACTACAAGTGCATCTGCTTTATAAGTATTAAAAGAATCCATTAAATCTTCTTGAGTAGTATCCATCTCATGATTACCTACTGCAGTTGCAACAACATTAGCAATATTTAAAAATTTTGCAGTAGCTCTATGAATACCTTTATTTTTTTCATCTCCTATATCATTGTCACCTGCCGATAAGACAATATCTCCGTCTATTCCGGATAAAATTCGCATCATATTGTTAGTTTGACCGTGTGTATCGTTTACGTATCCTATAGAAAGCTCAAAACTATCTTTCAAGGGGGATTTTACTAATGAATTTTCTTTCCCCTTGTTCTGATTGGGATTGTTGGTATCATTTGAACGAAATGTTTTTAAATTGTACATTCCGCCTATTTTGCTGATTTTCATATTTAACCTTCTTCTACTTCTCTTAAACCATCTGAACAAATATTTTTGCCATATTTTTCAGAAAAAGTTACATTTATTTACATTGAGAGAGTAGTTAAAGCTTTTCTTAAGACTTCCTCAGAATTTGATGCTTCTTGAACAGTAGGCATTACCTTTTTGATTGCATCTTCAATCTCATCTTCTTCATATCCGAGTGATAGCAATACCGCTTGAGTATCACTTATTGCTTGAGTCTGCGGTACAAACTGCGATGAAGATTTTGGAAGTTCTGTTTTCATGAGTTTATCTTTTAGTTCCAATATTATTTTTTGAGCAAGCTTTGGTCCGACACCTTTTGCACGTGTAAGTTCTTTAAAATTACCGTCTATGACAAGAGATATAACGTCACAGGCATCAAATTCATTCAAAAGCGCTATTGCCATTTTTGCGCCTACTCCTGATACAGATAAAAGTATTTGAAAAATATCACGCGTTTCTTTATTTAAGAAACCATACAAAGACATTGCATCTTCTCTATGTGTAAGAAGAGAATATATCTTTTGAGGTTTATCTTCATTAACTTCTACCAGTTCAAAATCTCTGTCAGTGATTTCTAATAAATACCCAACCCCTGCTGTTTCAATTGAAAGATACGTACCTTTTGATGTTTTTCTTTTATCTGTGATAAATCCCTTAAAGTAGTCGAACATTATTAACATACTCCCTTGAGTAATTATATCATTTATATTCTAATAATGCTAAATTATTGTAAAGAATTGTAAAAACAGCCAAATTTATTTTTATTACTTTTCTCAAAATTTTATTTTTTATAGTTTTTAATATAGAATTAAAAATAGTTGGAGAGGAATAATGGGAAAAAAAGTTTTAGTTTTAGGATTGTCTAAAAGCGGCATTGCTGCTGCAATTGATGTTAAAAGCAAAGGCGCTGATGTATATATAACGGAGGGAAAAGAACCGAAAGAAGAATATCTTGATGAAATAACAAAATTGAAGTCAATGGGTATTCAAATAGAAACAGGCGGGCATACAGATGATTTTATTAAGGGTTCTGATTATGCGATTACAAGTCCGGGAATTCCGCCTAAATCAGAGATATTCCAAAAACTTAATAAACTAAACATTCCTATAATATCAGAGATAGAGTATGCATATAGAAATACTCAAATTCCTTTTATCGTAATTACCGGAACAAATGGAAAAACAACCACTACATCGCTTGTATCACATATATTAAGTAAAAATTTTTCAGCTCCTGCATGCGGTAATATCGGAATTCCTCCAACATCATTAATTAATGAAAAGCACGATTTTCTTGTATGCGAAGTTAGTTCTTTTCAAGCGGAAATGACAAGTCAATTTAAAGCAAAAATAGCATGCTGGACAAATTTTACTCCGGATCATATAGACTGGCATGGCGGTTTAGAAAATTATTTTAATGCAAAAGCTAAACTATTTCTTGGTTCTCAATCACCTGAATATTCTATTTTGAATGCTCAAGATAAAAAACTTTTAGAGTTTTCTAAAAAATGCAAAAATGTTATTTTATTTGATGATGACAAAGATTGTTACATTCAAAATAATACTATTTATTATAAAGGTGAAGAGATTATATCACTTGCAGATTGTCCATTAATTGGACATCACAATTACCAAAATATTATGTGCGGCATAGCAATTGCTAAATTAATCGGCATGAAAAATGAAGATATAAGAGAAAGAATAATGTCTTTTAAAGCTCCAAACCACAGATTGGAAAAAGTTCGAGAAATGAATGGAATCACTTTTTATAATGATTCAAAAGCAACAAATCCAGAAGCTTCAATTGTAGCGATTGATTCATTTAATAATGTCGATGTTGCCTTAATTCTAGGCGGTCGCGATAAAAATACCGATTTAACTCAAATGTGCAATTCTATAAACAAACATATTAATACTGTTTTGCTAATTGGAGAAGCAACTCAAAGGTTTGAAGAAAATCTGATTAAAAACGGTTTTAGTAATATAATAAAAGAAAGAAGTATGGAAGATGCAATTGATAAAGCTATAAGTTTAAAACCGGATGTAATTCTTCTTTCACCTGCTTGCGCAAGTTTTGATATGTTCAAGAGTTATGAACACAGAGGAGATGTCTTTAAAGATTATGTCTTATCAAAATGATGAAAATTTAAGCCCTCAAAACATGCAATCGGATAAACCG
Source organism: Candidatus Gastranaerophilales bacterium (assembly GCA_905236775.1). GTDB lineage: Bacteria > Cyanobacteriota > Vampirovibrionia > Gastranaerophilales > Gastranaerophilaceae > CAG-196. The sequence goes on along the minus strand of CAJOOM010000115.1, from coordinate 12,466 downwards.
TTACTAATAGCGGTTATATTTCTTGTTGTCATTGGACTTATGGCAATATTCTCTGCAAGTGCGCAAAAATGTGTAGATATGGGACTTCATCCAGCAAGATTTCTTATGCAGCAAGCTGTCGGAGTTGTTATTGGTTTTATCGGTTTAAGATTTTTTTCAAACTTTCATTACAAGAAATTGCTTACATATACAATGCCGTTTGTAGGTTTTGTTATAATAATGCTAATTCTGGTAAAAGTAGCAGGTGTAACTGTTAATGGTGCTCAAAGATGGATTAATATAGGCCCGATGAATCTTCAGCCTTCTGAATTCGCAAAGCCCGCTGTAGTAATGCTTTTGGCTGCTGTGTTTTCTAAAAATGCATTACTTTTGGATGAAAAAAAGATAACCAGAGCTTTTATACCGATATTGATTATGATTGGACTTATATTTATCCAACCTAATTTAAGTATGGTTATACTTTTACTGGCAACTTCTGTTACAATATATCTCTGTGCTGGCGGCTCTTTTAAATTAATTTGTTCTTATGCAGCTTTAATGATTCCGCTATTATTGTTAAAAGGATTAAAAGGGTATCAGTCTTCAAGAATAACAACTTGGCTTCATCCTGAGTCTGACCCTTTAGGTGCAGGTTATAATATAATTCAATCACTTGTAGCATTTGCTTCAGGCGGATTATGTGGCGTCGGATATGGAGGCTCCAAACAAAAACTGGCTTGGCTTCCGGAAGCCCATACAGATTTTATATTCGCAGTTATTGGCGAAGAACACGGTTTTATTGGCTGTTTACTAATTATATGTCTTTTCTGGACTGTATTACAAAGAGGTTTCCATATTGCAATTAAATGTCAAGATAGTTATGGCAAACTTCTTGCTCTGGGTTTAACTTTTTCTATATGCTTTCAGGGTTTTACAAACATGTTTGTTGCAAGTTCATTTGTTCCGGCAACAGGTATTCCAATGCCTTTTATAAGTTATGGCGGTTCTTCGATTATGGTTTCTCTGTGGATGATTGGAATTTTATTGAATATATCAAAAGACAATATAAAAAGAGGAAGATTTGGAAATGTCAGAAATATACAATAGCGAAAATAATATAGAGCATAGGTATTTCGTAACAGGTGGCGGAACCGGCGGACATATATATCCTGCATTAGCAGTTGCTGATGAGTTAACAAAAAGCGGTGCAAAGGTGTTTTATGTTGGGAACAAACGTAACATGGAATTTGAGCTTGCATCAAAGAAAGGATTTAAATTTTTACATGTTAGTATAAAGGGCATGCCTAGAGGCTTAACTCCTAAATTTTTTTGGTGGGGGATAAAGCTGGTTAAGGCAATCATCCGTTCAATCAGATATATAAAAAAATATAAACCGAATGCAGTTTTTGCAACCGGCGGCTATGTATCTGCTCCTATGATTTTCGGATGCATGCTAACGAGGACCCCTTATATGATGCATGATTGTGATGCCATGCCGGGGCTTGTAACAAGAAAATTATCAAAGAAAGCTAAATATGTTTCTTTAGCTTTTGAAAAAGCTAAAAATTTTATTCCTAATAAACACACAGTAATAACAGGAAATCCCATAAGAGAAGATTTTAAAACATTATCTAAAGAAGCAGCTAGACAAGATTTAGCACTTTCAAATAAAATTACTCTTGCAATTATTGGTGGTTCTCAAGGTGCAAAATCTATCAATAATGCGGTAGTAGAACTTCTAAAAGAATTGACTCAAGAACAAAATACACAAGTAATCTTTCAAACAGGAAAGAAAAATTATGATGAAGTTATAGAAAGACTACAACAATTTTATCCGGCATGGGAACAGGATAAAAATTTGGTTATAAAACCCTATTTTAGCAATATGATGTCTGTCTTAAAATCCAGTGACATTGTAATATCAAGAGCCGGTTCATTAAGTATTTCTGAGATATGCGCATCTGATGTTGCACCTATATTAATACCGTATCCTTATGCTGCTGCTGACCATCAACGCAAAAATGCTAAATTTTTACTTGAAAATGGGGCTTGCATATACTTAGAAGACAAGGATTTGGAGACAAATTTGTTAAGGGAAAATATAATTGAACTTATAAATAATCCGGTTAAAAGGAATTATTTAAAACAGAATTCTTCATATCTGGCTAAATATGATGCAGCACAGGAAATTGCTAAATATGTTCAAAATATAGCAAAATAATATAAGGATGTGGAAAAACCCAAAAATTGACAAATTTTGAGGTTTTTCAAATCCGATTTTAAAGTGTGTGTGAAAGCTGGTCTAGGTGCGGAATAGCACGTAGACCAGCTTAAAACCGTTCCACAGAAATTGCAGGAAAAATTTTAATTTTTTCTGCAATTTCTATAATAAATCTTTGTAGATTTTCTGTATTTATGGTACAATGCAATTGTAGGATACTTTTACAAGTTGTTGTTTAATTACATACAAACAAAGACAAGCTTATTGAGGGGGATAAATGACACAAAGTTATGATGCTAGTAATATACGTGTTTTAGAAGGTTTAGAAGCTGTTAGATTACGTCCCGGAATGTATATCGGGTCAACTTCTCAAAGAGGTTTACACCATTGTATATATGAGATTGTAGATAATTCTATCGACGAATCATTAGCAGGATATTGTACAGAAATTAACGTTACAATAAATAGAGATAATTCTGTAACGGTAGAAGATAATGGACGTGGTATTCCTGTAGATATAAAGCCTGATTCCGGCAAATCCGCATTAGAGATTGTTCATACAGTTCTTCACGCAGGCGGAAAGTTTGGTGATGGCGGATATAAAGTTTCAGGCGGTCTGCACGGTGTTGGCGCATCAGTCGTTAATGCACTTTCAGAAAAAATGGTTGTAGAAGTTTCTCGTGACGGTTATGTATGGAAACAATCATATTTAAGAGGCGAACCGACTTCTCCAGTAGAAAAAACCGTTCCTACAACAAAAACAGGTACAAAGTCAACCTTCTGGCTAGACCCTGAAATATTTACCGAAACTACAGAAATCGATGTTGACGTAGTTGCAACAAGACTTCGCGAAATGGCTTTCTTAAACAAAGGCTTAAAAATTATCCTTCACGATTTAAAAAATGGAAAAGAAGAAACTTTCCACTATGAAGGTGGCATCGGCTCTTACGTTGCATTTTTGAACCAAAACAAAACTGTAATGTTTGAAGAGCCTATCTATATGGATAAAATGGTTGATAAAGTCCGCGTTGAAGTTGCTATGCAATATACTGATTCTTATAACGAGTCAATTTTATCTTTTGCAAACAACATTAACACTCACCAAGGCGGAACACACTTAACAGGTTTCCGTAATGCTATTACCCGTGTTTTAAACGATTATGCAAGAGCTAACAAAATTCTTAAAGATTCTGAACAAAACTTGTCAGGTGATGACGTTAGAGAAGGTTTAACTGCTATTGTTTCAGTTAAGATTGAAAATCCGGAGTTTGAAGGTCAAACAAAAGAAAAACTCGGGAACTCAGAAGTTATGGGCTGTGTTCAAGATGTTGTAAAAGAAAAATTACAAGAATGGTTAGAATTCAATCCAAAACTTGCTCGTTTAATTATTGAAAAAACTCTTCAAGCTCAAAGAGCAAGGGAGGCTGCAAGAAAAGCAAGAGAGTTAACAAGACGTAAATCTGTACTTGAAAATTCAACCCTTCCTGGTAAACTCGCTGACTGTTCAAACAGAGAACCGGAAAAGTGCGAAATCTTTATAGTTGAGGGAGATTCAGCAGGCGGATCTGCTAAACAAGGCAGAAACAGAATGTTCCAAGCTATTTTGCCACTTAGAGGTAAAATCTTAAACGTTGAAAAAGCACGTTTAGATAAGATTTATGCGAACAACGAAATTCAATCAATGGTTCAGGCATTTGGTATTACAATCAGCAAAAACGAAGAAGAGTTTAACCTTGAAAAGCTTCGTTACCACAAAATTATTATCATGACAGATGCTGATGTTGACGGTGCGCATATTAGAACATTACTGTTAACATTCTTTTTCCGTTATGCAAAACCGCTTATTGAAAATGGATACGTTTATATTGCTCAGCCGCCATTATTCAAGGTTACTCAAGGTAAAACTTCTGAATACTTATATGATGAACATGCGCTTGATAAAATGCTTAAAGAGCGCGGCATTAAGTCATTAAGTTTATCCGATAAAACAAAATCAAAAGTTAAAACAGGGGACGAGCTTGCTGAACTTATTGCAAACATGTCTACGTTTTATAAGGCTTATAATAACCCAATTTTGAATATTATACCGTCTGTTGTGCTCAGAGGTCTAATCCGCTCTGAAGTTAAAGCGGAAGACTTTACCGACCAAGCTAAAATGACGGAGATTGTTGAATATTTGCAACACTATCTGACAGATCATGCTGAAAACTATAACATAACAGAGGCTAAAAATTACAAAGTTGAACTCAAATACAACCCTGAAGTTGCAAGATATGCAATACAATTGGAGTTGTTTGAAAATGAACATGAAATGATTACGGCAAATATTATTAAATCAAATGAATTTAAGCGGCTCAAATCTGCTTATCCGTTGATTCGTGATTACTTGATTGAAGAAGAAGAAAAACTCATATTGGAAAGTGAAAACGGTGAAGTTGACATTACATCATTTGAACAATTACAAAAAATTGTAGATGACAGAGGACAAAAAGGCTTGCAAATCCAAAGATTTAAAGGTTTAGGTGAGATGATGCCGCAGCAGCTTTGGGAAACCACAATGGATCCTGAAACAAGAACATTATTAAAGGTTAACCTTGAAGATGCGATGATGTGTGATCAATTGTTTGACGTTCTTATGGGCGACAAGGTTGAGCCGAGAAGAGAATTCATCGAAGCTAATGCCGTCTATGCAACAAATATTGATACATAAAATTTTTATTTTTCATTTATAATTGATTAAATCCATTATATACATGATAAAATTGTCCATAATTTATGAGATAATACCACATGAACTTATTTTTGTTATAATAAAAACGAGAGGTTTCTATATGGATATTAAAATTAAGAGTAACGGTTTTAATACACTTTTTGTTCAAGCAGCCGGAAGATTGGACTTAGATACATCTGTTGAATATGGCACTACAGTAAAAGATGCAATTGAAGATTCTGATACAGATATACAAGAAGTTGTTCTTGACTTTTCGCAAATTACATTTATTTCAAGTTTTGGTCTGAAAATAATTTTGGAATTATATAAACATATGAAAGATATAAATGGTGTTTTAAAGCTTAAAGATGTTTCAGAGAACTTGATGAATTCATTCAAGATGGTAGGTTTTGATAAATTTTTAGTGTTTGAATAATGTTTAAAACAGTAAGAGCAAAAGTTATTATAACAGCAATAATAATGCTTACAATTTTGATGTGTGCATTTGCTTGGCATACAATAATTTCCAGAATGAAAACCAAGCAGCTAATGGTGCAAAACTATGTTTATTCATTAGATTCTTTTGCTAACGACATAAAATTTAGAATCATTAAATCTGAAGATAACCTTAAAAGCTTGGCGCTAATCGGAGGTTTATTTTATAGAACAGACAGAAGCTATGAATTAACGGATAGAGTTATAACAAGAATTTTTGAAAATTATCCCAGCACATTAGGCGGCGGTATCTGGTTTAAGCCTTATATAGTAGACAAATCAAAAAAATATGTATGCTTTTATGCATACCGCGACAAAAATAATAAAGTTGTTATTGACAAAAATTTTGGTAATAAAGAGTATGATTATCCTAATCAACAATGGTACAAACAGATAATTTCTCAAGTAACTCCGGAACGTAATATCGTATGGTCAAAACCTTATTACGAAAATCTCGGAAGTTATACAACAATGGTTACAGCAGGAACTGGAATTTATGTTGATGGAGAATTGGTTGGTATTGTTACGGTAGATTGGGAAATAGACTCTATAATGGATAGGGTTTCTCAAATGAAACCTATAGAAAAAACTCTTTCAATGTACAAAAGCGGCGGAAAAATTCAAAACAGCTTTGCTTTACTAGGGAATACTAATTATGATTACATAATAGCAACAACCGATCCTTATTTAAAAAATGATAATCTTATAGGACATTCATTAAAAGAGATTCCATGGTATGCAAATAATTTATATGAAACAACTTATATAACGTATCACGGTAAGAAATATGTTCCATTTGTTAAAAAAATGAAAAATGGAATGGAATTAATTATATGTATTCCAAAATCAGAAATGTTCAGAGCTGTTGATAAATTTTATTCATATATAGTGCTGGTAATGCTATTTATAGGACTTATTATCCCAATACTTCTATACTACAGCATGAATAATTATATGATTAAGCCTATAGACAAACTTATAAATATAGCAACAAAAATAGGAAAAGGCGAAGACATTGAAATTAAAATAGAAAAACCTCAAGAATTTGCACAATTAGCTTCAACCTTTGATAAAATGACAAAAGACATAAAATCAATTACCATTGAGAAAGCAAAAATAAACTCAGAATTATCAATTGCAAAATCTATTCAAAAAGCAAGTCTGCCGAATGTTTTTCCGCCATTTCCAGAAAGAGTGGATTTTGACATTTTTGCATCTATGGATGCAGCAAAAGAAGTCGGAGGTGATTTTTACGATTTCTTTTTTATTAATGAAAATGAATTTATGTTTTTAATAGCAGATGTTTCCGGCAAAGGCATTCCTGCAGCATTATTTATGATGACAGTAAAAACATTAATAAATAATATTGCACAATCAGGATATAGTCCAAAAACCCTGATAGAAAAAGTTAACAAAAAAATATGTGAAACAAATAAACAAGGTTTTTTTGTAACAATGCTCGCCGGCATAGTAGATATTTATACAGGTAAAATGAGCATTATAAACTGCGGACATAATCCGCCTCTATTAAAAAGAATTAACGAAAAGTATGAATATTTACAATTGGAATCAAATTATCCGCTTGGCATTTTTGAAGATGCAGATTTTCAAATTTATGAAACAACTTTGAATCCCGGAGATTTGATATACACTTATACAGATGGAATTACCGAAGCTACTCGAGCAGATAATGAAATATATGGCGAAAAAAGACTGTACGAATGTTTAAATCATATTGAAGAAACTGTTCCAAAAATCATTTTGGAAAAAGTAAAAACATCCATTCTGCAATATACTGAATCAGCGCCACAAAGTGACGACATAACAATGCTGGCTTTCAAATATTTGGGACACAATTATAAAACATTTAAGCAAGAAGCAAAAATTGAAAATTATAAGGAATTATATTCTTGGATTCACGAAACTTGCAGCGAATGGAATTTAAGTAAAGAATTAACAAACAAATTGGATATGTGTGGAGAAGAAATTTTTGCTAATATAACATTTTATGCATATCCTGAAAAAAATGGCACAATTGAAGCAGAATTAAAAAAAGAAAACAGTAATATAATACTAGAATTTAAGGATTACGGAATAGAATATAATCCGCTAGAAAAACCGGATCCAGATATAAATTTACCTCCGGAAGAAAGACCCCTTGGCGGATTAGGTATTTTTATGACAAAAGAAATGACAGATAGTATTTATTATAAAAGAGAAAATGATGCAAATATATTAACTTTAATTTTTAAAGAACAGATGGATAGCTAAATCAAACAACAAACTGTTTTAATATATGTCATATTTTAATCTTTTACCGCTAAATTTAATTTTGTCCGGATAAAAAAATATACTTTTTTTTGATATAATTTACTTAACAAATTTAGGAGTAAATATGACATTAAAACTAAAAGATTTTGAAATTGGTACGGATAAGTTAACAGTTCTTGCAGGTCCATGCGCAATCGAATCTCTGGATATCATGAAAGAGACTGCGGAAAAATTAAAAAATGTATGCACAAAATTAGGAATTAATTACGTTTTTAAGTCTTCATTTGATAAGGCTAATCGTTCCTCTATAAATTCATACAGAGGACTTGGTATTGAAAAGGGTTTAGAATATTTATCAATTATAAAAAAAGAATTTGAAGTTCCGATTGTGACTGATATACATCTTCCTGAACAAGCAGGAATTGTTGCAGAAGTTGCAGATATATTACAAATTCCCGCATTTCTTTGTCGCCAAACCGATTTACTGGTTGCGGCTGCTAAAACAGGCAGAATTGTTAATATTAAAAAAGGACAATTCCTTGCTCCGGAACAAATGAAATCTCTTGTTAAAAAAGTCGAAGACAGCGGAAATCATAAAATAATGCTGACAGATAGAGGAGTAACTTTTGGTTACAATAATCTTGTTTCAGATTTTCGTGCAATCCCTATAATGAAAGAATTTGGATATCCTGTAGTTTTTGATGCTACACATAGTGTTCAAATGCCCGGTTCTAACGGTGATTCAACAGGAGGTGACAGAAGATTTGTTCCTGTTCTTGCAAAATGTGCAATGGCAGCTGGAGCTGATGTTTTGTTTTTTGAAATCCATCCAAATCCTGATAAAGCTCTCTGTGATGGAGCTAATATGCTTTTTCTTAAGGATGCAGAAAACGTTTTTGAAAAATGTAAAGAAATATTTGAAATAGTAAGATAAAGAAATGCGTAATTATTTTAATTTCCCTGCTAACTCTAAAGATTCTGAACATCAAATCTTAAATTAAATTTGATACTTATTCTCTCGTTTCTTTTTATTTTCTTTTTCATCTTCTTCTTTTTTCATTTTTATGGCAATCATTATTTGTTCGCCCAAAATTTGCGCACCATGCTGTTCTGCGTACTCCTTTGGATTTTTTTGAATCTTTTTTTCTTTAATTTTTTCTTTAATCTTTTCTATTTCTATTTTAGAAACAGTAACAAATTCTCCCGAAACCTCTCCGTTTTTTTCTCGTATCTCTTTTAATTCCAGTTCTCTTAACTTTTGTTTATCCAAAATTTTACTTCCAGTAGAGCGGATACCATACTTTACCCACAATACATAAATAATTTTTTTCCATTCCGCATCCGGAGCAGAAGAAACACTAAAAAAATTATACGATGTTATTCTGATTGACACTTCACATACCCCTAAGTCTGTTAATATATATATCGGCATATTTTGTACAAACTTTAGAGAAAACGGCTTAATTTAAGAAAATTGTTACAAAAATTTACATTATATTTAAGACATGATATAATTTCTACGCAAGGAGGTATTATGACAGAAGGTTTAGAATTCGATCCGGGTTTTTCACCATACATTTTGGCATTTCAAGGAACTGTAAATTATTTGTATACTGATATTAATAGATTTAGGAATTTGTCACAAAAGAAAATGAAATTTAAAATGTATTATAAAAAAATTTTAGAAGTTTTTTATAATAATTTAGGTTTCTATACAGGATGCTTAATGTGGGCTGCATATATAAAAACTCAAGAAGAACAACCGATACTTAATAATCATTGCTTAGGTGAAAAATATGATGAGAAAGAAAATACCGCTGAAACAGACTACATGATTAGTTTTTCCGAACTTTTTTCAAAAGATATGAAATATTTTTTAGGCGAAGATTTTTCTTTTGAACCCTATGTCACAAAACTCTTAAATACATACAAAGATTTTTTAGTATTAAACAAAGGTTTTGTTAATACAAAAACAAATGCTGATATAATTCTTCCGAATAATTTGATTACTAAACAAGCTAAAACATTTAAAGAAAAAATTGATAAAATATTAGTAGATAAAGATTTAAAAAAATTAACAGAATATGCAAATTCTATTATTGCATAAGATTTTCTATCGATTTTTTATAATCTTGACTTTTGTATATGTAACTTCCAGCCACAAGAGAACTTGCGCCCAGAGATTTACATATTTTTGATGTCAAATTATTTATGCCTCCGTCAACTTGAATTATTATATTATTAGGAGCATTTTGCTTAATTTTTGGAATTTTTAAAGCACAATCATGAATAAATTCTTGCCCGCCAAATCCAGGCTCAACAGTCATAACCAATAGTAAATCAACTTCATTTAAAAATTGATATACGCTTTCCGGTTTAGTATTTGGTTTGATTGAAAGTCCTGCTTTTATACCATAACCTTTTATCTGATGTATAACATCTCTTACTTTTTTATCGTCTTTGCATGCTTCATAGTGGAATGTAATTATATCAGACCCTGCCTTAGCAAAAGATTCTATATAATTTTCAGGATTTTCTATCATTAAGTGTGTATCAAGAATTAAATCTGTGTTTTTTCTTATGGATTTAATAACAGGAACTCCTATAGTTATATTTGGCACAAAATGACCATCCATAACATCTATATGCAACCACTGCGCTCCTGCTTTTTTTACTTCTTCTATTTCAATCCCGAGTTTTGAAAAATCTGCAGATAAAATTGAAGGTGAAATAATTACTTTTTCCATATTTTTATTCTAACATACAAGTTGATATTTTGTTTAATTTAATGTAACATATAAGTAGATTTAGGAAAGAAGTAATATATGTTTGATGCGGAAGAGATAAAGAAAAATTTACAAAAACTTAAAAATTTGGCAAATAATCCCGAATTTGTATTTTTAGGGTCATACTGGAACAGAAAAAGACGCATTGATGATTTGTTTTGCTGTATAATAGGGTTATTTCCAAAGGGTTATCGTGATGCTTTAAAAAATAAAGCTTTAAGGCTTGATAAATATCAATCGATAGCAGCTTTTAAAAGATTATCTGACGTATTAACTCAACCGGTATTATTTTTTGGAGAATTTTATCAATACAAAATCGGTGAGGTAAATGATTTATTTAATATTATAGAGAAAAGCATTATTATAGATATGGATGTATTAGACAATCCTTCAGCACAAGAGGAAAATAAAATAGTTGAATAAAACAAATAAAAACAAAACATTGACATTGTTTTTATAACTGATGTAAAATCATATTAACTATCACAAGAATATGGAGTAGAAAATGAATTCACAATTAGATATTGTTTACGGTTTACTGGATAATCTGGAAGAGACTTTAGAAAAGTTTTATTTCGGGCCTTTTGCTATTGTAAGAAAAGATTCTGTTAATGATATACTCGACAAAGTAACTGCTGCACTACCTGATGCAATGAGAGAAGCAATGACAGTTCTTAGGAGAAAAGATGAGCTGCAATACGAGGCTCAACAACAAGCAGAAAGAATTATCGCAGATGCTCAAGGAGAAGCTAACAGATTGCTTAGCGAATCAGATATATTACGAGCAGTACAAAAAGAAGCTGAAAAAATAAAAGAACAAGTTATAAGCGATTGTGAAGAAATTAAACGCAAAGCAGTAGAAGAAGCTGACGCTTTGAGAATTCAAGTTCAAGAAGATGCTGAAAATACAAAAAATGGCGCTTCTGCTTATGCTGAACAACTATTAGTAAATTTGGAACAGAATCTTGCTCAAATGCAGGAAATTGTTAAAAATGGTCAAATTGCTCTTGAAAAACGCAGAATGGAATCTGAGCAATTTGGACAAAGCAATTATGCAAACCAACGTCCAGAATATGCCCAAGATTTTGGAATGAGATAATAAATAAATATTAATAATAAAAATAAAAAAGCTTACATAAAAGTAAGCTTTTTTATTTTTGATACTTTATTCAAACCTCCAATCATAACAGAGTGCTTGCTTCCAGTAAAGTAATCAGACAAAAGACTTCACGAATCTTTTATTACCTCTTCTTTATAATTCGCGGAGACGCTTGGCTAAACTTCGTAGAGTTTGGTTTACCCATTATTTACCCCCTTATTTACCCCTACCCCCTTTTTACAACGGTAGTAATTTGTTCACCATAACTGTTAACACACCCGTTAGTTTCTTCTATAGTATAAGTAATATCAGGGTCTTCACTTTTTTGTTTTTGAGCAAACTTTTCAGCCGATTCCAAATCTTTAAATTCTCCTGCCATATCCGGCTCAAAATACGACGGTTTATCAATATAAACTTGATACATTGTTCCTCCTTATATATTTTAGTTTGAATCAGACAACATCGAAGATATTTCGGCTACTATTCTTGAAATATCTGTTCCTCCAAAAATAACCTCTAATATTAATTCAGAATTAATAATTGTAGTTTCACGATATTCCATCGTGTCAATGTCTATAACGTTAAACTCGATATAGTCATCACCAACGTAATTAATTTTTCCGTATTCTGCACCTGTTGCCCATCTTAAAAATACGTACTGTTTTTCAAATCCTTTTAATCTGTTTAAAAGCCTCATTAAATACCTTCATTCATATTACTAAGTGATAAATGCTGTCGGATATACTCTTACTAGTGAATAAACCAAATACTACAACGTCATTTTATCATATAAATTATTTTATAACAACTTTTTAATAATGAGCTTGCGGAAAAATTAAAATTTTGTCTTGGATTTCCTCCTGCTCTAGCCTGTCACTCACTGTGCTAAAGCACTTGTTCGTTTC
>CAJOOM010000114.1 GCA_905236775.1 Candidatus Gastranaerophilales bacterium | reverse complement strand
TCTTACGAACTTTGAAATTCTATCCTCTCCCATTGGAGAGGGGAATATTCCTAACTGCTCTAAAACAATTTTCCATTTTCCATTTTCAACTTTCCATTGAAGAAACCTATTGCAAGACTTGCATGCAAAAAGAATCAAAAAGCTGGATTCTTCGTCGGGCAATCTGTTGCCCTCCCCATAAAGACAAGGACTTGAAAGCCTTGCGCCAAGCCAAACACATTTACCCCTCAAAAAGACAACTCTTGTTTACTTTGCGTGAAACCAAATACATTTCCCCCTCCTATTTCCCCCTCCTATTTACCCCCAGAGGAATTTATGCTAATCTTTTGGTATGAAGAGACTATCTGCCTTTATACTTTTATTTTTATTCCTTATAAATACTGCAACCGCTGGGGTAAATATTACCTCATCGGATACCAACACTACAAGTCCTACGTTTAAGGGGGTAAATATTACCTCATCGGATACCAACACTACAAGTCCTACGTTTAAGGGGGTAAATATTACCTCATCGGACACCAAGTCTACGGACACCAAGGCAACGAATACCTCGTTTAAAGATGTGTTTGTTTATTCAGAGCAAAACAAGTTTGGGCTTAAGAGCAAAGATGGAACTATTATAACTAAAGCTGAATACAAAAAACTTATCAAGCTTGGTCAAAATAGCTGGATTATGCAATATGGAAACAAATATGGAATTGTTGATAATGCAGGACAAGTTCTTATTGAACCGGAATTTAACCAAGCAGAGAGAGTTTTGGGGAAATTAGCAAAATTCAGAAAAGGTAGCAGATACGGCATTTTTGATGAGTATGGGACAGAAATTCTTCCAGTAGAGTACTCTTCTATCGACCTTTTATATGGTGGAATGTTTGTTACTTCTAAGAATTACAAATTTGGAATTACTGATTTAAACGGTATTGTTATATTAGAAAACATTTTTGATGACATTTATATGCCGAATTTTAATACATTAGTCATTGTATACAATGGAAATGTATTGGAAATAGAGCGCAGCAAAGATGGATTAGCATTACCACTTGAAATTCAAGCAATAAACAGTGATTTAACCGAGATGTCATTTTCTGATATTACTTCTAGTCCAATTGTTTCAACCGGCTACTACGGTGTAACAGCTACAGACTATGTATTAAAACTTTTGTCATCTATCTCTCCCGCATACGAACAAACAATTGATGAGCTAATGTTTTCTCAAGGAGCAGACACTGTCTCGGTTTTAATGAGATTGTCCTGGCTTCCTAAATTTCCTTTTGTTTATGCAAAAAAATACTTTGAAAACATAATTGATCCATACAATGGTCCTTTAAGCAAATTTAAAAAGAAGATAAAAGGAAAAATTAAAAATTAACTGTTTGCAAGGGCTGAAAATTAAGACAACTTACGATTCAATGCACTAATAATTTAATCTTTTTATTATCTCATCAGTAAATTCAGTACAAGTTGCATTCCCGCCTAAATCAGCAGTTTTTACATTATCGCAAAGAGTTTGAAATAATGCCTGTTTTATTCGATTCCCAGCATTTTCTTCTCCAATATAGTTTAACATTTCTATGGCAGACATTAGCATTGCGGTCGGGTTTGCCTTATTTTGTCCGGCTATATCAGGAGCTGAACCATGAACCGGCTCAAATACTGCATAATCATTTCCAATATTTGCACCTTGAGCAACTCCCAAACCGCCAATAAGTCCGGCGCATAAATCAGAAACAATATCTCCATACAAATTTGGAAGCAAAAGCACATCAAACTGATTCGGATTCTGAACAAGCTGCATGCAGCAATTATCAACCAATATTTCTTTTAATGGCAAATCGTAATTCTTTGCAACCTCTCGGGCAGAATCCAAAAATAAACCATCAGAAAGTTTACATATATTAGCTTTTGTAACTACTGTTACAAATTTTCTATTATTTTTCAAAGCATACTCAAATGCAAATTTTGCAATTCTTTCAGATGCTGAACGAGTTATTCTTTTTATACTTTCTGCAGTATCGTTATCAATTTGTCTTTCTATTCCTGCGTATAAATCCTCTGTATTTTCTCTGACAACAACTATATCTACATTATCATATCTTGTCTTTATATTCGGAAGATTATAACAAGGACGTAGATTTGCATAAAGGTCAAGTTCTTTTCTTAACTGAACATTAACTGAACGAAATCCTTTTCCTATAGGAGTAGTCACAGGAGATTTTAATGCTACTTTATTCTTTTTTACAGAATTAATCACCCTTTGCGGAAGTGGCACCCCCTCTAATTCTGCAACTTCTGCACCAGCCGTTTGTATATCCCAATTAATCTCTACTCCTGCTGATTCTATAATTTTAAGCACAGCTTCAGAAATCTCTGGTCCTATTCCATCACCTTTTATTAATGTTAAATTATGCATTTATGTCACAACTTTCTACCCAACAGTAATTTTGGATTTTTCTTCTAAATATAACTTTAAACAAATTGACAATTGATCAGGACAACTTGTTGGTCTGCTCCCGCAAGGAATTCCTTGAATTCTTTTTATAACTTCATTTATATCCATCCCAATAACCAAAGCCCCAATTCCTTTTAAATTTCCGCTGCAACCTCCAACGGTTTCCATATCTAATATTTTATTATCTTTAACTTTTAAACTCATTAATTTGCTGCAAACCCCTTGTGGTTGAAATCGAACTAAATCAACACCATCAACCTCTCTTATTTCAATATTCTCACTCATAAAAACTCCTTTCATATTGACTCTACATCTATTTTGCTTTTTTATTAATTATGGTAAATGCAAGATAAAATCCTCATCCCTTTGTTACAAAATTATACCATATCATTATTTTTAATTTCAAATTTAATTTTCGAACACAAGTGTTCTCAAATTGATATTCTGTCTCTTCGTAGGAGAGATTATTGTTGACTCGTTACTATTTTTAAGTTTTGTAAACATTAATTTGCCTTGATTTTATTGGGTTTTAGGCTAATTGTATTTGAATTTTTACATTTTAGAGTTAAAAAAAGCAATTTTTTAAAACAGAAATACTTTATATATATAAGGGAAATCCTATTTTGAGGAAAAGGGTAATCTAGAAGCTAATCAACTTATACATACACATACTACACTTCACACATTAAAAGTTTTTAGAGTCGATAAGGCTCTTTTTTTTTGTTTACTAAGGCACTCTTATTTATTAAACTATTATAAATATCAACAGTTAGAGTACATATTGTTAGATTCCTATCAACAAGACTTTTGATTGTATTTTTATAACAAATTAAAAGTGCACTATCTATTCCACCTGAATTTAGCGCGGCTTTTATAGGTTCACGATACTCCGTTGGTCTCGTTCGTTCCTCTATCTTATCCGCCAAAAATATTATTTTTTCAAAATCACTCATATTAAGCTTACCAATTGTATGCCACCTTATTGAAGAAAGAATTTCTTCATCTTCAACTCCAAACTTACTTTGCGCAACATAGACACCAGCCGGAGCATGATGAGTTTTTGGGTTTTCCAACTCGCCGCTTACAAGTTCTACGTTTTCTAAAATCTTTAGTGTCTCCTCTTTTGGTAAACATTTTGCACAATCATGTATAAGACCGGCAAAATAAGCTTTTTCTTTATCTAAACCTAATTGTTCCGCAAGTTTTTCCGCACATTCAGCTGTTCCAAGAGAATGCTCAAATCTCTCTTTATTAAGGTTTTCCTTTAACCAACCTATTACATAGTCATTTGTATAATTCATTTTTAGCAATATATTCCTCTACTTCTTTTACAGTCCCTTTTTTATGTTCATTTCTAATCTCCGATGATGAAATATTAGTTTTATCAGTATTAACAATCTCGTAACTATATCCGCAAAATTCATTTTTATTTATAACATCTTCACCTCTTGGAAATACCAGAAAATGAACCAGTTCCTTTAGTTCATCAGTCTTATACCAAGTTTTTATTTTGGAAAAAGCATCTGTTCCTATAATCATATTTAATTTATCTTTTATTTCGTATTTTTCAAATATTTTTTTTACCGTCAATAAAGTGTATGATTTACACTCAGTCTTGTATTCAATATCAGATATCTCAAATTTTGGATTTTTAGAAATAGCGAGCTTAACCATATTGTATCGGTGCTTTGCAAGACTACTTTCTAATTCTTTATGCGGCGGTATATACGCAGGAATGAATATTATTTTGTCAAAACCATATTTTTCAAGCGCAACCTGCGCCATATTAATATGTGCGACGTGAATCGGATTAAAAGTTCCAGGAAAAATACAGATTCTCATAGCTTTATTTTATTATAAAAATACAAAATATTTACATTCATATTTCTATTTATTATTTTGCTCCAAACATTCTACTCTTTTACCGCTATAAAAAAAGTAAAAGCGACAATTAAAAAATTATCGCTAAATTATGTGTGTGTATTATATTATAGATTTATTTTTATGCTATTAAATTTAACTTTTGTTCAGGCTGAGTAGTATCAGAAACGTTATCTCTAATCATGCTAAACGTCCTGTAAAGTTTATAACCTATTGCTGTTAATGGGTTAGTATTAAACATATCTGCCTTATCTGCAATTTCTTTATTTTGCTGAAACTTTACTGAAGCATTTGGATCTCTAAGCATCAATATTGCATTTTGAGACTCATTGCTTTTTTGTGTTTGATTTTCTTTAAAATTTATATTTCTAACTGCATTTATTCTCATTTTTATCACCTCCGTGAACTTTCTTTTTGAATAAGTGTTTAATTAACACTTCATCTAATATTTTCATTATGCAACATATAATATGAAATGTCAATAGGGCATTTAAATTTTTGTAAACAAAAGTTAAATACTTATAAATATTGGGCTTCGCATTTAATGTACATTTTACACTTTTTAGAAATATTACCTACCTGGCTAATCTTTTTATTTAGCATGCTTTATTTGAGGCTACGTGACAAATAGAAAAATGACAATTTCCCATTTTGTCGCATTGCTTTGTTTGAAACCGTACTCCAGAGATTACTGTGATAATTTTAATTGTCACGCAAACTCATTTACAAGTTTTTGGGTTTATTATAAAATTATACATGTATATATAGGGGTAAGAGGAGAAAAATGAGACTTCACAACACTTATAATGGTTCTGTTGAGGAATTTATACCGATTGAAGATAATAAAGTTAAAATGTATGTTTGTGGTCCTACAGTCTACGATAATGCACATTTAGGGCATGCCAGATGCTACATTACCTGGGATGTGTTGTATAGATATTTAAAATTCAAGGGATATGATGTAACTTATTGCAGAAACGTTACTGATGTTGACGATAAAATTCTTAAAAAAGCCGAAAAAGAAGGAAAGACTCCGGAAGAAGTCTCAAGGTTTTGGTACAATAAATTTTCAGATTCAATGAAAGCACTAAATAATCTAAAGCCGGACATTGAACCATTT
Organism: Candidatus Gastranaerophilales bacterium; assembly: GCA_905236775.1. Classification (GTDB taxonomy): domain Bacteria; phylum Cyanobacteriota; class Vampirovibrionia; order Gastranaerophilales; family Gastranaerophilaceae; genus CAG-196. The sequence goes on along the minus strand of CAJOOM010000114.1, from coordinate 651 downwards.
GCAACAAAGACTCTTGGTGAAATGATTTCAATGGTTAAAGATTTGATATCCAAGGGGTATGCATATGAATCAAATGGTGATGTTTATTTCAGAGTTAAAAAATTTGGTAAATATGGTTCTTTAAGCGGGCAGCCGATTGATCAATTAGAAAGCGGTGCAAGAATAGAAGTTGGTGAACAAAAAGAAGATCCGCTTGATTTCGCGCTTTGGAAAAAAGATGAAAAGTTTGGTTACAAATCTCCATGGGGAGTCGGTCGTCCGGGATGGCATATAGAATGTTCCGCAATGAGCAGAAAGTATTTAGGCAAAACTATTGATATTCACGCAGGCGGGGCGGATTTAATATTCCCGCATCACGAAAATGAAATTGCACAGTCAGAATGTGCAAATGGGTGTAAATTTGTAAATTACTGGCTGCATAATGGATTCGTAACAATTAACAAAGAAAAAATGTCAAAATCATTAGGCAACTTCTTGACAATAGATGATTTACTAAAAAAATATGATTCTAATACAATCAGATTTTTTATTTTAACTAATCACTACAGAATGCCGGTTGAATTTTCCGATGAAGCTCTTACTTCGGCTCAAGCAGGCGCAAAAAGAATGCTAAACGCAGGGGTAAATAAGGATATAAATGATAACCTTGAT
>CAJOOM010000113.1 GCA_905236775.1 Candidatus Gastranaerophilales bacterium | reverse complement strand
GAAAGGAAAAATATCATGAAAGATAAACAAGATAATGAAAATGATTTAATATGGGGAAAAGTATCAAATATAGATATATTAAAAAATTTGTATCGTGGGAAAAAATTAATTGATATGTCTGACGAAGAAACAAATCAAATGCTCGAAGATTTGATTTGATGAGCTTATATTTCTTTTTATTTTGAATCACCCCTAACCACTCTTCCAAAGACATTAATGTAATTAAAAAACTGCCGGTTTCATTCTTTAGGACTTTACAAATAACATTTTTAACAAAACACGAGGGAGATGATTTTTGTATAAAGAATTTGGAGTTTGAAAAGGTTAAAGTTAAAGCATCTTTTTAACGGTAGCGGTGGGGCGGCTTAGTGCTTTAAAATTATCCTATTCCCATCTTACCGTTTAATAATATCTCTTTCGCCGTCGCTTTTTTGTATTCGTTTTTGAGCATTTTCCAAATAATCATACTTAAATACGGCAGTTTTGTTATCCATTTTGTCTGCAAGATAGTTCGATTTTGCCTCGTTCATCATAAATTCAAGATTCCTGAAAGAAAATCTTCTTTCAGACATGGTTTTTGCAAGTTCTTTCAGTTTGTCATCGTTTTCCGTGATAAATTTGTCCTTACCTTTGATTGTTTTAAGATTCATTTTAATAGCTTCATAAAGACTGTCTTTATTAGGATACGGAACTTCAATAATGTTTTGGAACCTGCCCATTGTCGCATTATCTAAATTTTTACTGCTTGGTGGCATGTTGGTTGTTCCTATAACGGTTACATTAGGAACCTCTCGTTGTAATTTTTCAAGGTGTGTTAAAAATACGGTGCGTTCCCGTCTTAATGAGGCAAAGTGTGTGCTGCCGCTTCCGCCTACCAAATGCTCTATCGGTGATAGCAATGAATCAATTTCGTTAAATGTTACGACAAATTTCTTATCAAGACTTTGTTTAGCCTGATTAGTAATCTCACGAAACATAGCGCTCATTTTGGTTTCAACTTCACCAACCCATTTGGAGTTTAAGTCCGAAAACAAAATCTCCATATAATCCGCATTCAATGTTTTTGCGTATACTTTTGAGAAAAAAGTCTTTCCCACACCGGTCGGTCCGGATAAGATAAATCTGTTTGAGGCATTAGGGTTGCCAACTTCTTCTAACAGCTCTTTATCTGCTTTTGATATTTTTATCTGTTTTTCCAGCAAATCTCTTAAATCATTATTGAGACTTGCACAGTTATCCAACTTAGGAACATCTTTATTATCTTTCAAAGACTCAAATTTAAAAATGTCTTTGGTAAGATTTTCTGTTTGTTTTGTATTGTTCTTTGGTCTGTTAATTATCAAACTGATTATTGCGCCGAGTGCTATTGTGCTTAAAAGAAAATTAAACAAAAATTTATATTGAGGTTCTGTTGTATCTGCTTTTTTCTCTTTTGTTTCTTGTGTTTCTTTTTTTTCAAACACATCTTTTTCTTCCGTAAGATGAGTTTCATTTTCTCTGAATGAAATCCTGCTCTTATAGGAATACGGTTGATTGATTCTGATTTGTGATACTGTACTTATCATTTTTATCCCTAATTCTATATTTAATTGTATCAATAAATCCGTATTTTGCAACTATATGAGTGTGATTATCAAATACAACCATCGGCAATAAAACTAGCTTTCATGTTTGGAGTTTTTGTCCTCACCGGTTATATCATCTCCGACTCCGGCTCCGAGGTATCCTCCTGCAAGAGCTCCTCCAACGGTATAAAGCGCTGCAAGTCCCCATCCCAGAGGACCTAAAGCAGATGCCATTGTCCACATTCCGGCAAGAGAGCCTCCACCGATTATTGCACCGCCTGCCGCTCCGCCTGCTGCACCGCCAAAAAGACCGCCTAAAAACTTGCCTCCTTTGGATTTAAAACAAACGGTATCCTGTCCGGGTTCACTAGGTTTCGAATAAGAACATAAAACATTTTTATTGCTGTTTGTAATGTAATTTCTAATTCCAATTTCTTGAATAGCTGATACTTTCATACTCACTCCATAATAAACACAAAAAATCTATATATAGTAAATATTATCTGAAAAAATAAAATAAATCAATAAATGAAATTTTGCATTAAAACAACATAAAGCATGAATTAAACAATATTATTGCTGTAAATCGAGAGATTTGCCGTGACCTACTATTTATTAACTTTATCACTTTATTACAATTATATTCCGAAACCATAGAAACAAGTTTTGGTTACAACAAAGAAAGGAAAAATATCATGAAAGATAAACAAGATAATGAAAATGATTTAATATGGGGAAAAATATCCAACATTGATATATTAAAAAATTTATACCGCGGGAAAAAATTAATTGATATATCTGATGAAGAAACAAATCAAATGCTCGAAGATTTGATTTGATGAATATTTATATTTTTAAATTAACTCGTCCCTGCAATGAACGCGAAAGTTCGCAGGTTATAGTTCACCTATTCATTAATTCAGATAATTTGTTCACTATTTCATCGGGTTTTAAGTCAGAGGAGCAAAATGTTTTCGGATAGATATCTGAATCCGGTTTATATCCCCAATTATGCTTGTTATAAAAAACTCCGACTGTCGGTTTATTTAGTCCGCAAGCTAAATGCAAAGAACCTGTGTCTACAGAAATGCAACCTTTAGACATATTAATAATTTGTGCAAGCTCCAAATACGAAGTTTTATTAGTTAAATCTATTAGGTTTTTGTAATTCTTCTTGGCTAAATTTTCAGACAAAACCTGTGAAGAATTGCCTTTGCCCAACAAAACAACTTTGTATGGTGAAGTTTCAATTATTGAACCAACATCTTCTATAGGCATATCCTTAATAATATTAGAACTTGTAGGGCTGAGAGTTATAAATTCTTCGTGCAGCTGTTCAATTTCTTTGATAACTTCCGTTTCTATGTTTGGCAACTCCGGTTTTATAGGACAATTAATTAATTTTTCTTGAGTAATTCCGCTAAGCATACTTATTACTCGACCTTGTGTTCCTTGAAACATATTGCTTTGTATTTTGTATTTGCTCTTTAGTAATATTCCGATAATGCCTTTTTTCAATCCAAGTATATATTTTGCTCTTAAAAGCCCAGCAAGCATTATGGCTCTATCGCCTGAATATATAGGAAAAGCTGCATATATGTTTTTATAAGGAAAACTCAATATAAATTTAAACATATTAAACCAGCCGTGATGTTCACCGTGTCTATCCCAAACTACGACATCATCAACACATTTCTGGTATTTGGCAACATCTACCATACTCGGAGGTGTAAGCATAACAACGTATGCATCATCATATATTCGTTTTATGTTTTGCGCCAAAGGATTGGCAAGCAAAATATCGCCTATATAATACGAATTTATTATTAAAAATACTTTTTTATTTTTCACTACAATTCCAATATATTCAAAATTCCTAAGAGTATTATAATATAAAAAATTTATTTTAAATTTTTTATTGCCTTTTTTAAAACGAACTTATTTACTTATTCACTCTTTAAAACAATTTTTCAATTTCAATTCTCAATTGAAAAATTCCACTTTCAACTGCTTTAAAAACTACTTATTACCGTATCCATTAATTCACTCATTTAGTTACAAAAAAAAGAAAGGAAAAAAATTATGGGATCAAAATCAAGTTCTACAACAACAAGACGTACGATTTACGGAGACACAACTACAAAAAATCCGTATGCGTACGCAAGAACAAACAATTCGGGTACTGTTTCAGGATTTCAAAACGGTACCGCATTGAATTCTATTTACAACTTTGTAAACAAAAGCATAGACTCGCTTTTAGACGAGTATATGAATCCGAATCTTAATTCTGCTACAAATCAAGCTAAGTTGAATTCGTTTGCAAACACACTTAATTCACAAACCAGAAACAACTTAGAGAACAACATCATCAGTCCGCTTTCAAAAAGAAATATGGTACGTTCTTCTCAAGCGCAAGATTTGTACAAAAATCTCTCAAATCAGAATACTTCTGCTGTTGCAAATTATGCAAATGATTTGATAGCTAATTCTCAAAATGATACGGCAAAAATGCTTGCAAATCTTTTAGGTTACTACATGCAAGGTGCAAACTATTTATCAAGTATGCAGAATCAATCACTTAATACAAGTCAAGGAAATGCAACGCAAATAAGTAATACGAGTAATAATAGCATAAGTTCAAGTGCAGTTGCGGAATTGTTGCCGTTGTTTATGACTTTTATGCCTAAACTTAAATAAATAGAAAGGATAAAAATGGACAAAGAATTTTTGTATAAATATGCACCGCTGCTCGTTTTAGGGCTTGCGGTGATTTTTCAATACAATCTTTTTGTTACTCCGGAAAAGCTCGAACAGACTCATCGGGAGATTCTATCGGAAATCTCCAAAATTTATATAACAAAATCAGAGTTTGAAATAGTTAAAGACCAGCTTACGGATATTAACAAAAAGATTGATAAAATTTATGACACATTAATAAAAGAAAGGGGGTAAATATGCCTTTAACAAATATTGAATACGGTTCATTAGCTTCATCGGAAGTTATGAATGACAACTTTGAATACTTAGATGACAGAATAACAACTGTAGCAGGAAATATAACAAGTACTGCTTCTGCGATTAATTCTAATATTGCAAGTATGAACAGTACTTTTACTTCGCAATATGAAGGTGTAATCTCTGATATTGGTGATTTGGAGAATAGCTTAGATGATTTGATTTCTGATTTTGAAGCCTATGACCTGACTCCTGATTATGAACATGCGGTTACCGTTGTTAACAAAACAAACGGAGGAAGCGGTTCTCATAATATTGATTGGAACGGATGGCTGGCTTTTGATTTGTACTGCAATCAGAATAGTGCCAGATTTCAAATCGATATAGACGGTGTGAGAGTCGGTGCGACAGCATCAGATGAGGGCGACAGAGCAGCGGGAATCGTTATGGTAAAAAGCGGTTCCGTCATATCGTGGAATGGAAGTCAGAGTATTACGATTAAAAAAGTACCATTTATAGGAGGCTAAATATGTTTTATAGAATTAAAGATAACGAAATATGCGACTATGCGGATTATAAATATGAAGAAGATTGTTTGTATACAGATATTTGCACTATGCAAGAATTTGATAAAAACAAAGACAATTACAAACTTAAAAAAAATGGGCAAATTGAAATTCTTCCGGATTTAGACGAGGTTTTGGCGCAAAGACGTAAAGAACAATTTGAAAAAGATTTTTTCCAAACTACTTTAGGCTGGATAAGAAGAAAAGTTAATATGAAAGATGGTTCTATAAAAGATTTTCTTGCAGATTTACTTCTTTCGATAAGAGCCGGTATTGAACTCGGTCAGGAAGTAGAAATTATAACATATAACACTCCTGATTTTTATCAAGAGCTTACAAATGAATATATGCTTAGTTTGCAGGAAAGAAAAATCGCAACAGCAGAATTCGTTCAAGAATGTCTTTTTCAAACAGTTAGAGATTTTGGAATATAAGGAGGATTAAAATGGCTTTTAAAGTTGATAAAAACGCAAATATATCAATGGTTCAAGGTGATAGCGGAACTATAGTTATTGAAGGTTTAAATACCGATAAAAATTATGCCGTATATTTTGCCGTACAAGACAAAAACAGAGAGCCTGTGGGAGATGAAATTATGCTTAACAGTAATAACTCCGCTAATGTTATTTTTCACTTAACAGGCAGTTACACAGATGCTTTTACTGTTCCAAGAGGTGCAAGCTGTGAAACATATTATTACGGTATTAAAATTTGTGACTCTAACAGTAATATCGAGGATACATTGATTTTGGCAGATAGTGATATCGGGGATTTTAATACAATCACTGTATATCCTAAAAAAGTGGAAGGGGTTTCATAATGGTAAGAATAAGAGAAGAAGATGATTCAAATCCAATTATTATATCTGTTTTAAATCAAAACAATCAGCCGATAACAATCAATGACAGCGAAAATGCTGACATATCATCTACGGTAAACGTAAGTGATAATGCAGATTTGCTTTCAGCAAAGCTAGCGCGTGATTGGGCGATAAAAACAGACGGAAAAGTCGATGGTGAGGATTATTCGGCAAAGTATTATGCTCAAAAGACTGAACAAACGGTTCAAAGCGCAGAAGTATTATTGGAGAATGTTAATGAGCATTTGGAAGATTTTGAAAACAGCATTGATGATATTAATAACACCATATCTGATTATGGAAATATTGTAACCCATAATGCATCAGAATTCGCTACATCTGCTCAAGGAGCATTGGCAGATACAGCTTTACAACCAAATGACAACATAACTCAGTTGGTTAATAATGCAGGATATATAACGTCAACCGCATTAAGCGGATATGCAACAGAAAACTATGTTGACACGGAATTGGATAATAAAGCGGACAATACTAATAAAATTAACGGCATACCATTGTCAACTGTTTCTGCTACTATTTATGGTGTATCTGATTCGGCTGCGTCGGATAATACCAAGACAGTATCTATATCCGGCATAACATCGCTTGAAGTTGGTACAGTGATAATGGTTCAACCTATAACAACTTCTACTGCCGGTGCCAGTTATTTAAAATTAAATGATTTTACTGCTTATCCTATAAGATATGCAGGGGCAGCATTAACGACAACTACTGATTCATATGCTTGGAATTCGACTTATCCTACTTTGTTTGTTTTTGACGGTGATTATTGGGTATTTGCCGGACACGGTACAGATTCTAATACAACTTATACTCTAAACTATTCGGTTGATGCAGGCAGGTACAAAGCCGGTGCAGGTTCTTATGCAATTTCAAGATATTCTTTAGTAATGCAAAAGCCCGATTTAACTTGGGAAAAAATAACTGCAACTAATAAAACCTATTCAACAGCAACAACAAAAACTGTAAATACAAATGGTTTTTTGCTGAATCATATAAGATATTATAATACGACTGCGAATGTAGCTAATGGCGCATTCGCAGCCACAAACACAATGAGCGCAAAATCAGCTTCGGTTACTTTATCATATTCAACAAATTGCAGTACTACTCCTGGCTTTGCTGTCGGTGATTATATTTATCTTGTAGGCACAATAGGTGCTGATGGATTATTCTATCTTGATACGACAAAATGGTGGGATAATGCACTTCCTACGACTAATGACGATAAATTATATATCCAAATCGGAATCGCATTAACAACAACCGATTCTACAATATCATTCTTTGAAGATAGACCAATATATTATCACGACGGTGCAAAGATTTGTGAATACAAAGTGGCTGATAACAAGCAAGATAAACTGGTTAGCGGAACTAATATAAAAACAGTTAACGGCAATTCTTTGCTTGGAAGCGGTAATATAACTATATCTGGTGGCGGCAGCAGTGGTGCGGTTGACTCCGTAAACGGTCAAACAGGAACGGTAGTTTTAACTGCTTCAGATGTAGGCGCATTGGCTGATACGGTTACAATACCGACAAAGACAAGTGATTTAACGAATGACAGTAATTTTGCGACCACTTCACAAATTCCTACAAATAACAATCAGCTTATTAATGGGGCTGATTATATAACAAATGCTGCATTGGCGCCGTATGCATTATCGTCAAGCCTTTCAACAGTAGCGACAAGCGGAAGTTATAATGATTTAAGCAACAAACCTACTATTCCGACTGTTGGAAATGGCACTATTACAATTAATCAAGACGGAGCACAGAAAGGAACTTTTGCGCTTAATCAAGGCGAAAACACAACAATTAATCTTGAACTAGGTGCAAATACTGACCTTTCTAATCTTTCTTCTACCGGACAGAATATCGGCAATTGGAGTACAAATGTTACTAATTGCATAACGGAGATTCCGCAGGATATTAAGCTTGAGTTAAACAATGGCACTTTGACATTAAAAGCAGGTTCTAAAATCTATGTTCCAAACGGTAGCGGAACATTTAATACAGTAACAATAGCAAACGATGTTACCGTGTCTAATATTGGTACATCCAGCGTTCAAAGAATGGCGTGTTTAAATAGTACGGGTACGGCTTTTAGTGCTATTATTCCTGTTACTCATTGTTTTTCAGGTTCAACAGCTCCTACTTCTTTTAGTAGCGGTTATGCTTTATGGTATGACACAAGCAACAATTTAGTTAAAAAGACAACTAATAGCGGTTCTACTTGGGAATCAGGTTTTTCATTACCTGTTTGTATTATAACTTGTACATCAGGAGTAATTACTTCTTTAGACCAAGTATTCAATGGCTTTGGGTATATAGGCTCTACTGTATTTGCACTGCCTGGAGTCAAAGGCTTAATGCCAAATGGCAGAAATGAGGATGGAACATTAAAGAATACTGAATACATTTTAAGTAGTGTTGTTACCAGTGAGGCATATACAGCTCCATACATAATTAATTCTTCTGGTGGAATATCTCCTTGTTACTACGGAAATTATGCCGCACAAGATACTAAACCAAGTTTTTCTAACGGAGAATGGTATAATACATTAACAAATGAATGTTATAGCATTCACGATGATATTCTTTCGCTATCACAATTTTTTATCGTTGGGGATGTTATCGTAAATAATGGTAAAGTCGTGTCTGCTGCTTTTAAAAAACCGTTGCATTTAATAAATTATAGCGATTTAAAAGAAGTAGATTGTGTAGTCGAAACATACGTTAATGGCACATCCGGATATCGTTTATATGGCAGTGGCTGGTGTGAGCAATGGGGCAGAGGTTCCGGAGGTAGCGGTACATTTAATACAATTACTTTCCTAAAACCATTTTTAGACGCGAATTATAATATTACTAGTAGTATTACTAATGACGCAGATAATAATAATAGTTCCTGGGTAAAATTTGCGAATTACACAACTACATCCGTACAAACTAGAACCGGGTATAACACAACCGCCGCAAATCAGGCATTTTGTTGGAAAGCTGCGGGGTATGTTGCATGAAAGCAGTTTTAAACACGACAAAAGAATATTATAAATACAGCTCAGCTAACGTTAATAGAACAGGTTCACCGACTGTTAATAATAATGGTATCGCTAGCGGGTTTAGTTCAAGTAATTTTTTGACATTGCCTGAAGATTTTGCGCCGGGCAGTAGAACTTGGGAAATTGTATTTAAGATTGATTCCGCAACGACTGCAACTGGAGAATATTTTGTATTAGCTAATTCAAGTTCAAGAGGGTACTTACCAAGTTTAACAATGAATTATGCCAGTGGATTTTCACTTTTTTTAACGAATAATACAAGCGGTTGGAGTATATGCAGTCTTAGAGCTATGGAAATGCCGACTCAATATCCAGTTTGGGTTAGGTGGCGATTTACAAGTAGTCAATATGATATTAGTTATTCATACGATAATGCGAATTATTCTATTAAAAACTCTCAAAGTTCAACTACTGCTTATAATGGTTCTTTATCAAAAATAGGTTATGGAACTGATTCTGGCGATAATAGTAATAAACCATTTAACGGCACTATCGACCTCAAAGAAAGCTATATTAAAATTGGTGGTGGTATTTGGTGGCAGGGCGCATTTTTTGAAACGGCTACAGAATTAGATTATTACAAGTCTAAAGATGTCAAAAAATTTGGTGTTGCAAGTGAGAAAACAAAAAAATATTTTAAGTATGGCAATGCCATAAATGCTGCAACAGTCGGTAGTCCAACTGTAAGTAACGGTGTTGCAAGTGGGTTTAGTTCAAGTAATTTTTTGATAAACCCAAGTTTAATATTTACCACAAGTCAATTGATTGAAACTGTTATTTGTTTTTCCTGTACCGATACTAATAGCGACCAATCAATTGTTCATAATTGGGCTTCTGACGGATTGACAAATTTAATTGAATTTGGTGTCGGTAACGGCTATATAAGATGTTATAACTTTAATAACAGTACTCATAGCAATTTATTTAGTATACAACCTAATGTTAAATATTGGGTAAAACAGATAACTAACAATAATGTTAAATCTTATAGTTACTCTATTGATGGAATTAATTATATAAGTTCACCAATAACATCAAGTGTTGTAAAAGTAAATGACAAGCTTGCACAAACAGGGTTGACACTGGGATGTAATACACCATACTACGGTGCCCCATTTACTTCTGGCTCAATTGACCTAAAACAATGCTATATAAAAGTAAATGATGTGGAAATTTGGCACGGTACATTTGCAGAAGAATCAACTTCTAGCGACTACGATTTTTATAAAGAAGTAACAAAAACTTATGCAATAAGGAGTTAATTATGGAAATAAAAGCAATATTAGAAAAACCTTTTGAAGAAAAGGAACGAGTAGATTTTATTATTGAACAAAACCATCAAAATGGTTATGAAATACGAGAAACAGAAACAGCTTTAGAGGCTTGGGGGTATACTCAAGAAGAAAAAGAACAGCAAGAGCAAGAACGTATTGCGCAGCTTAATCTTACTAAAGCTGATTTTTGGATTGCGCTTTTAGAAAGAGATATTACAAAGGATATGGTTAAAGAAAAAATCAACCTTATATCCGATAAAAAACTTAAAGCGCAAACACTTATAAGAATAGACGATGCAGACCACTTTTGGAGAGGTGATGCTTCAATAGAGATTATTGGAAGCATGTTCGGCTTAACTCCTGAAGATTTGACGTACTTATTTGAACATAATGAGCTGCCGGATGTAGAGGAGGAATAAAATGAAATTATGGTATAAAAATAAACTTGTCGGTATTTTCTTTGATGAATTACCAAAGGTATCAATTAGATATAATCTACCATCAATGCCGGATGATGAAAGGCGGTCAATTGAAAAATATCCCTTTATTTGTAAAAAAGAACTGAAAGTATGTTTAATCGATTATAAAAAGAATAAATTGTATAACTTTACAATCCCAAAAGGATATTGTTATGACGGGGCTTCAATACCCCGTCTTTTTTGGCGCGTAATCGGCTCTAATACGGATAACAAATTTCTTATTCCGGCGCTTATTCACGATGTACTTTGTGAAAACCACAACTATATAAATAATGACAGAAACTTTTCTACGGAAGTGTTTAATGCACTTCTTGAGGCAAGCGGAGTTTCCGGCATGAAAAGATTTTTTATGAAAAATTCCGTTGCGTGTTTTCAAACATTGTTTTGTAAGTGGGGGTAAATAGTAGTTAAGAAGGCATTAAGGCAAAAGGCAATAAGGCATTAAGAAAGGTAATAATCTCTCTTTTTGCCTTATTGCTTTTGTGTCTTAGTGCCTTTTTTATAAGGAGGTTTAAATTGATTTATAAATTATTGGATAAACAAAAAGAATTTATCGAAATTCCGCATAATAACGCACTTGATGTTGCAATATATCAAGGTGGATTTGGCTCCGGAAAAACTTGGTGCGGCTCGCTTTTAGGTATTTTACTTGCTATGAAGTACCCAAATTGCAAGGGATTAGTAGGAGCAAAAGAGTATGAATTAGTTAGAAAAACTACACTTGAAGCTTATCTTGATCACCTTGATAATCTTGGATTCGTTCAGGACAAAGATTATACATATAATAAGATTGATAAAATAATAAAATTTTCTAACGGTTCAGAAATACTTTTTGCGGCATTAGATGACCCTGAAAAATTTAAATCTTTGAACTTACATTGGGCAGAGATAGAAGAAGCTTCACAAATTACTGATTCTTCTTTTAAACAACTTATAGGTCGTCTTAGAAATACTTATCGCGGCAAAAACTGGGTAGATTTTAGATACAGGCTTTTTGGTCATACGAATCCACAAAGCGATAAAGGCTGGATTTGGCAGCGATTTGTAGAAAAGAAAAAAGAAAACTATCGATTGATTATTGCACCAACTACTAATAATATATATTTGCCACCGCATTTTGTAGAATCTATGAAAGAAAGTTTTGATGAAGAATACTATAAAATAAATGTGCTTGGTGAATTTGGAGATTACTCTTCAGGACTTGTTGTTAAAGGATTTAGCGAAGAAAATAAGCTAAACTTAAAATATAATCAAAATTTACCACTGCATCTTACATGCGATTTTAACGTTGACCCTATGTGCTGGGCTGTCGCGCATAAAGACAAAGAGGATGTCTATTTCTTTGATGAAATTGTGATTGAAAATACTTCTACTCAGCAATGTATAGAAGAATTTATTCGCAGATACCCCAAACATAACGCAGAAATAATAATTAACGGTGATGCCTCAGGTGATAACAGAAGTACACAGAGCGAATACACAAATTATGCCATTATAAAAAATGCTCTCAAAGCACACGGATACGAGGATGTAAAATTTAAACTCAGGGACTACAATCCGCCTATAATGAACAGAATTTCTGCATTTAATTCCAGAGTTAAAAATTCTAAAGGGGAAAGACACTTATTTATTGACCCCAGAAGATGTAAGTGGATTTTATATAACATTTATAATCTTTCTTTTAAAGAGGGTACTTCAATCGTTGATGTTCCGACTCATACGCAAATAAAATCTAATCGCGAAGCTAAATTTTTAGAACATCCGTTTGATGCTGTAAGTTATTTGGTGGAATACTATTGGAGACTTCGGGGGTGAGGGTAAATGTCTTTAAATGGAAAATTGAAAATTGAAAATGGTTTTTTAAAAGGCACTAAGGCACTAGGTCACTAAGGCAATAAGATTAGGGCAATAATGGAATGGAAAGCTGAAAATGGGAAATGCCTTTTGAAATAATTTTCCATTTACCATTAATATTAAGCATCTTCATCAAGTACAGGTTGAATGTCTAGTTTAGATAGCTCTCGTGTTGCTTTCGCAAATTCTAATGACCCCGGAGGTGTTGTTACACCAAGTGAAGCAAAGAATCCTGCCGACAGACCTGCTACAACACCGGCAACTGCGCCTAAAATCTTTTTTGTAACTGATGTTGATTTTCTAAGAATTAATAGCGGAATTCCGGCACCGATTAAACCGCTTGCTGCGACTATTCCACGTGCGTAATTTCTGCGTTTTTTGATTGCGTTTTCAGAAGAATTTGCTTTCACATATGCTTGAATTCTCGGTGCTGTTTCAAGAATCTGTGTATAAGAATTTTCAAAAGTGTCAACTTGATTCTCAGGAACAGAAAGCCTGCCGGCTTTATTCCCGTTAGAATCAACAACTTGATATATAATCCGACCGTCCTTTAAAGCTCCAGTACGCAAAATATTACCATATGAACTAGGTTTTAAATTTCCGGATAATTCGTTTACCATATAACACCTTCACACAATACTATTATACATATAAAAACATCAAAATTCAATAATTTGCTAATATATTCTCAATATGTAAAGGAATGTTAAGTAGTGAGCTGGCAGAAATACAAAAATTTATCTTTATAATATTTCCATAACGGGTTCAGAATCTTTAATTTCCGGAATCTCATTTAATTTTGGTAATTCAAAATCTTTAATAGAATTTTCAAGCTCTGTTTTTTGTTCCGGAAGTTTTTGTGTTTTTTCTTTTTGTATTTTTGCAATTGTCGGGTCAGGATTTTTCTTCAATTTATGGTAGTCTTGCATAATAACATTAACAAAACGTTTAGTCTCTGCGTAAGGAGGAACTTTTCCCCCATATTTTTTCACGTTGCCCGGGCCTGCATTATATGCTGCAAGAGCAAGTTCTGTTGTACCGAACATTTTATACATCATCTTATAGTATGCTAAACCTGCTTTAATATTTTCACTTAAATAATATGGGTTATATCCCATCCTTTTTGCTGTCGATGGAAGTAATTGAAATACTCCGACTGCTCCATGTGAACTTCTTAGCTCGTGTCTAAAGCCAGATTCTTTCTTTGCTATGCTTAGAGCAAGAGCAGGGTCAACATTCATTTCCAGTGAATGCTTTACGATTGTTTCTTTGATTACATCTTCTGATACTTGTGCGGCTTGAGCGGATGTAAATAACATTACCATCAACGCAATAGTAGTCAAGACTGTCTTTCTTATCATTGAAATCCTCATCATTATTTGTAAACTGGATTCTATATAATTACAGAAGAAAATCCTCACTACGGTTTCGCTATGTTTTCGTTTAGTTCCTACAAAAGCGTCTTTCCTAAATTCTTTTCTACCAATGTGCCTTAAGAACTTGTTAGGCGACTATCTTGAATATTCCCCGCACTCCGGTTTGGATAAATAACTATATAGAAAATATGTCACTTAAAATTGTAAAACATACAATTAAAAATTTCAACCCTTAATAAAAAATTTTAGCCAATTGGAGAATAAGTCAATAAGAGTTAAGTTGAGAGAAGATTTTGTATAGAATTTACAATTCTTAAATAATTGTGATAAAATATTTGTATGTTCACTGGTATTATCGAAGAAGTAGGAAAAGTCCAAACTATTACACAAAACCGAATCTCTGTTTTATCTAAAATTATTACAAAAGATGTAAGATTAGGTGACAGTATTGCTGTAAATGGTGCATGTCTTACAGTAACGAGGTATGACTCAAATTCTTTTGATGCGGATATATCTCCGGAAACATTGAAGGTTACATCTTTGGGACAATTAGATAGTGGTGAATTTGTGAATTTGGAACGCGCTCTTCCTGTTAATGGAAGATTAGGCGGGCATATTGTTTCCGGACACGTAGACGGTATCGGAAAAATAAAAGATATAATAAAGCTAGGAAATTTTTTTAATATAGAAATTGAATTGTCGGAACATTGTGCAAAGCAGGTTGTAAAAAAGGGTTCAATCGCAATAAACGGCATAAGTTTAACAGTGGCTGACATTCAAAAGAATATTATATCTGTTGCGGTAATTCCTCACACGTTTGATAATACTAATCTTAAATATACTAGCTCAGGTGATTATGTAAATATTGAAACAGATATTTTAGCAAAATATGTTGAAAAATTTTTATCAACGAGTGATAATAAGACAGGGATAAGCATGGAATTCCTAATGGAAAATGGATTTTAAAATGACAACAAGGAGAAATCAATTTAACTCAATAGAAGACGCATTAGAGGATTTTAAACAAGGAAAACCTCTAATTGTAGCTGATGATGAAGATAGAGAAAACGAGGGAGATTTGATTTGCTCTGCTCAGTTTGTAACTCCTGAACTTGTAAATTTTATTACAAAAGAGTGCAGAGGAATTGTTTGTCTTGCTATATCTGATGATATTGCAAAAAAGTTAGATTTGCCTCAAATGGTTGAACATAATACAGAGTCGATGCAGACCGCTTTTTCATTGAGTATTGATGCAAGCCAAAAATATGGTGTAACAACAGGGGTTTCAGCATTTGATAGAGCAAAAACAATAGAAGTTGCAATCGCTCCAGATGCCCAGCCATCTGATTTGCGCAGACCGGGACATTTATTTCCTTGCGTCGCAAGGAAAGGTGGGGTATTAAAAAGATGCGGACATACTGAGGCTGTTGTTGATTTGGCTAAATTGTCCGGACACAGACCAGCTGGAATAATGTGCGAAATTATGAAAGACGATGGAACAATGGCTCGTCGTGACGATTTATTTGAATTTGCACATAAACACAATCTGAAAATTATTACCGTTGCTGATTTAATAGCATATAAGTTAAAAAGCGAACGGTTTGTTAAGCGTGAAGTAGAAGTATTTTTACCTACAAAATTTGGTGATTTTAATATTATCGGATATACAGATACGATTACAGGATGTGAACACGTAGCAATGGTAAAAGACGACGGCTCTGATAAGGTTCCGCTCATTCGTGTTCATAGTGAATGCTTAACCGGAGATGTTTTTCATAGTTTAAAATGTGATTGTAACTGGCAATTACACGCAGCACTAAAAATGATTTCTGAATATGGGAAAGGTGCTGTTGTGTATATTCGAGACCATGAAGGTCGTGGAATCGGTTTAATAAACAAACTGAAAGCTTATAAGCTTCAAGAACAAGGACAAGATACAGTAGAAGCTAATATTTCACTGGGTTTTGCGCCGGACTTAAGAAATTATGGAGTCGGAGCGCAAATAATACTTGATTTGGGTTTTAATAATTTTAATCTGATTACTAATAATCCGAAAAAAATTATAGGACTTAAAGGGTATGGGCTAACTATACACGAAAACATAAATCTTCAGTCGGAGATTACGAAGTATAATGCAAAATATATGGAAACAAAACGAGAAAAAATGCATCATATATTGTGAGGCGGATAAGCTTATAAGTTAATCAAGGCAGTAAATTTTAATGTATTTATTAACTTATTTAAAAATAAAGAGGTAATAATGTCAGAAAATAACTACATAACAGAAATATTAACAAAAAACTCTTATAAAATTTTTAGAGGGGTTTATAATGATTTTTGTTCAAAAGCAATTAGTGAGTATAAATTTGAGTTAGAACCGCTGGATTATGATGGATTTATTGAAGCTGTTGAGAATAAATCTATGCAATGTATAATTTTAAAAGAAAATGAAATCCCTACAGCTTTTCTTGTTTATAATACATATATATCCGAATCTATAGATTTGGATATAATACATTGTTTGGGGTCTGATGATGAACAAACAAGAATTAAGTTATTGGTAGAAAAGTTTTTAGAATTAACTTCTCTTGATAGAATGTCAAAGGTAATTTCTTACCCTATGCTTGGACACCAATCATCTTTTACGGCTGATTTAACGGCATATGGATTTAAGTTTATCGGACTTGCTGTTTTAAGGTTTATGATGGGGAATGCTTTATCAGAAAGAATTCTGGGGAATATGAAATTATCGGAGCTAGAAGAAGGATATAAGATAGTAAGTTATATTGATGAATATAAAGAAGCTGCTGTTAATGTTATCCATAATGCGTTTAAAGATACTCAAGATGCTATATATGATACAAGATATAAATCAATTGACGGAACAAGGGATATAATTAATAAATTTGTAGAGGGAATTTACGGAGAATTTTTGCCAGAAGCTGTTTCTGTACTTTTATATAATGACACTCCGGTAGGATTTGTATTTGCAAACATAACCGGCGGTAAAATAGCAAATATTCCTTTGGTTGGTATAGAAGAAGCTCATCGCGGGAAAAAACTTTCCGAACATTTACTTCATCGTACAATGAAAACTCTTGTCGATTGGACTAAATACGGCAGACGAATATTCTCGGAAGTTAATGTAACCACAGAAACAAACAATTATAAAGCATTAAAATTATATCGCAGAATAGGGTTTAGAGAAGATTTCTGTTATCCTCACGCATACTTATTGCCAAAAAGATAAAGAATAAATCTCCAATGAATTTGCGGAAAAATTAAAATTTTTCCTGCAAATTCTGGGGAACGGTTTCGTTGCAGTATACGCGCTTCTTGGATTATTCGGGGTGTCGGCAGAGTAACGTCTGACCGACACCTTACGAGTTTCGGACTTCGTCCTCACTCTACCGAAAATCCG
>CAJOOM010000112.1 GCA_905236775.1 Candidatus Gastranaerophilales bacterium | reverse complement strand
CTCTAAAACCGCTTACGTGTTGTCTTTTAAGCTTTGTTCCTTCTAGTGTACGTTTCATAATTCTATTTCCTTTTCAGCTAATTATACATATAATAGTTTAATCCTATACAAAACATGCATTATAGTCAAATGTATTTCAAATATTTATTTTTACATTTTTTAATATAACACATAAAATTGGCAATTTTTTTAGCAATTATGTTTTTATATAATTAGTGTAGAAATTTAATCTGGAACTGTGTGCATGAATTCTATAGAACCTATAAAATTAATTAATAATAAAATAAATGTTAATAGAGTCTGTTCTAATACTGTATTTCGCGCAAATACGGAAAATAAAACAGATTCTTTTGAATTAAGCACTAAAGAAAAAGATAAAAAGAACTCTCAAAAATATGCACTCTTTGCTACTACAGGTTTATTAGGACTTGCCGCAATTTCGGCATTAATAGTAAAAGGGGTGCATAAACAAGTAGAAAATCTATATAAAGAAAAGCTGGTTCTTTCTAATTTACCCGAAAAAATAGAGTTTCATGCTGCCAAAACAATAGAAGAAGCACAAAAATTTGCAAAAGACGTACTCGGAATAAAAAAAATAGATGAAAACTTTACTTTGGAAGCATTAAATTATGCTAATAAATCAATTGTTGATGTTAGCAATGTTAATAAAGGAAAATTATACATGCCGTCAGCATTAAAATATACTCATATGAACGACGATACACTTGCTTACGTAAATGCAAGTATTTATCATAAAGATTTTGGAGAACTTGCAATTAATAAAAAGATTTTTAATGAAGAATATTTGGATAAATATTTAAAAGAAAAATACTATTTTAAAAATGGGAAAAATTTATTTAATAAAAATACAAAAAACAATAATTACGTATGCGAAGGAACTTTAAATAGCTTAACTCCGTATTTGGATAAATCTTTAACTCCTATTCTTGATAAATATTATGCAAATCCAAGTTCTTTAAATTTTTATGAAAAATTGGTTTTGAAAGCAACAATGAATAATATTAATAAAAGTTTGGATTTTAAACTTTCTCAAAATCATTATTTAAAACAGTGCGAAAAAATCGCAAAAGAAAACGGAATAGAACTTCCTTTGAACGAGTGGAGTAATAAAAAAAGTGTAAGTGAAAAAGAAAAATTTCTAAAAGAGATGTTCAAAAAATTATCAGAGAAAGGAATTTTGTTAAAAATTGACATCAATAAAGGGGTTCCGGAAAAAACGATATATCATGAACTTGGACACCTACAAGATTTTGGAAAAAATTTAAAAGATATTGATTTAAAACAAATGGATACAAATAATATGTATTTGATTGAAAATCGTTGGGGCGGAATTGAATATGAACAATGTTCAAAAATTTGGGACAAAGATAAAAATGAATTTAAAAAGAGATATCCTGATTTATACGAATTTTTAACCAATGAGCAATATCAGGAAGCCGCAGGTAAAATATCTTCTTATGCGCAAAGCGGTATAGGTGAATACATAGCAGAAGTTTACGCAAAATTAATAGAATTAAAAATAAATGGCGGGAAACCTCTTCCGGACAATATTTTGAATCTATACAATAAATATAATGGTCCAGCAATCAAGATTGCGTGACGAAATGAAAAATTGTCATTTTCCTATTTGTCACGCAGTATCTATAGGTTAGAACACTAACTATTTAATTTCAAAATCAATACTATTATTTTGATTAGCTTCTTTCTTTACTCCGGTTATTAATTCATATACCCATGCTGTTACAAGTCCTGTAAAACCATTAAACAATGCACTGAGGAGAATTGCAAAAATTGCAAGCGGAATTGTCGAAAAGAAAAATGAGCCAATATTGTTAAATAAATATTTGAAGAATCCTAAATGATAACTTGGGAAAAATACACCTAGTATGGAAGCGGCTGGAGCCAGAACAATTAAAAATGCACAAAAGGCAATTGCTCCAATAACTGCACCAAATATTGCACCTTCTTGAAGATTTATTATTCCAATAAGATTATTTTGTTTAAAATTAACAATTAAAAAGGCTGATAATACAAAAAATGTTATCACGAAACTGAGTATACCTATATAAGGGATAAGTGTAACAGCTCCTAAAATAACTCCGGCAAAAAAACTTAAAATAGCTAACTGTTTCATTATTATTATATTCATATAATCTCCTTGAATCGTAGTTTCCATCATTTAATTTTATAATAATTTTCGCTTATTGTCGAGATGATTTTGCATAAGTTTTAAAATTTGCAAAAATATTACAAGTATTGTAAAATTGTTTCTGTAGCTTAAAGGATATAAAAGAAATTAATGGACGTACCGGACATATTAACTAACATATTTATTATAGCATTTTTGCTTTTTGTAAATGGTTTTTTTGTAGCAGCAGAGTTTGCCCTGGTAAAAGTTAGAAAAACAAGACTTGAACAATTGTCTAATGATGGTGATACAAGAGCAAAAACAGCATTAAAGTTAGTGAATAACGTTAATAAAATGCTTGCAGCAGCTCAACTTGGTGTAACAATTGCGAGTATTGCTTTAGGTTGGGTCGCAGAAGCTACAATGGTTCAATTGGTAACACCTATAATAAAGGCAATTCCATTCGGTCATATAGCGGTTCATGCTGTTGCGATACCAGTTTCTTTCGCTCTTGTTACATATTTCCATGTTTTATTAGGAGAACAACTTCCAAAATGTATTGCATTGAAACATACTGAAAATTTAGCTCTTATGATAGCAGCACCAATGCATGTTTTTATAACATTGCTAAAACCTTTTGTATGGATATTACAAGTTTCAGGAGATTTTATTTTAAAGATATTCCATGCTGATGTCGATGAAGACACTTCTTTAGTGCATTCCACTGAAGAATTGGATATGCTTGTTGATGCAAGTTATAATGAGGGTGTTTTAAATGAAACAGAAGCAGAAATGCTTCATAACATGTTCAAATTTTCAGACCTGATGGCAAAGCAGGTAATGATTCCCCGAACTGATATGATTTGTGTTCCGGATGACATTTCTTATGAGGATATTAATAAACTTGCCCTTGAGAATGGATATACAAGATATCCAGTATACGAAAAAGAAAATATCGATAAAATTATAGGTTTTATCCATGTAAAAGATTTATATGCTATAGCAATGACAAAAGAAGAATATTCCGTTCAATCAATTATAAGACCTATAATTTTGGTTCCGGAAACAATAACTCTTGATAATTTAATGAAAGAATTTAAAAAACAACATATTCAAATGGCAGTTGTTGTTGATGAGTACGGAGGAACATCAGGTTTAATAACATTAGAAGATGTTTTAGAAGAAATTATTGGCGAAGTTCAAGACGAATTTGATGAAGAAGAGGAAGAAATATCGATTAAACAGATTAGTGAAGATACTTATTCTGCAAATGCTATGATGCGTACTGATGAACTGGCGGAATTTTTTGGACTTAACAAAGATATTTTCGAAGAAGAAGACGTAGAAACAATAGGCGGTATGGTTGTAAAAATTCTTGGCAGAATTGCTAATATTAATGATAAGGTTACTTTTAAAGGATTTACTTTTACTGTAAAAGAAATTGATGGTGCAAGAATAACACAGCTTGAGATTGTAAAAGAACCATCAGAGGAAACAACTATCACAGAAGAGGCATAGAGTATGTCTGGGACAAGTAATTATAGTGAAAATGCATACAAATATTTCTATGAAGGCAAGTATCGCGAAGCATTAAGTTTGTATTATAAAATACTATCTTCTGACCTGGACAATTCAATTAATTACTACAATGTGGCTTTAGTTTATGATGTATTAGAAGAGTACGAACTTGCTGTATCATATTATAAAAAATCAATACGTTTAGATGGTTCAAATATTCGTTCAATGAACAATTTGGCAAGAATTTATATTGATGAAATAAAGGACTATGATATGGCAGAAATATACTTAAACCAATCAATACAGATAGCTCCAACGGATGCTGAAGCTTATAATTTGTTCGGTAATATCTCTATTTTAAGAAAGGATTTTGATTTAGCTCTTCGATATTTAAAGAAATCTACTATTCTAGACAAAAATTATTTTAAAAATTATTATGATATAGCCATATGTTATTATGCTCTTGATAAATTTGAAGAAGCAAAATCAAATGCAGAAAAATCGCTGGAATTGAATCCTAATTTTAATAAATCAAAAGAACTCCTTCATAAGATACAGTGATCTTTTTCATATTTATATAAACAGTATGGGCTTTCATATGGGCTTCCGGTACAGCTTATAGCTTTTTCAGTACAACCTCCTCTACATATTGCACCCCACTTACAGCCACTACATATTCCGGTAAGTTTATCTGGAGAGAATCTTCTATTAAATTTAAATTTTTCTTTTGATGTCCAAATATCTTTTAAGGTGTTTTTTCTAATATTTCCTTCTTGGAATTGTTCTCCGTGCAAAGATAAACATCCTTTTATAGTACCATCGCTTTCAATTCCAATTACTTGTAATCCTGCTTGACAGCCACACCAATTTTTGCAATATAAATCATCCGATAATACGGAATAATAACCAATACAATCGGCTTCATATATTCTTATGATATTATTATATTTTTTACGTTTTTCCGCAATAAATTTTGCCAACGAGTAATATTCATCGGCATTAAGTGCCAAATCTTTAGGCATTCGTCCTTGTGGTGTAGCAGTTTGAACTTGCCATGCGCAAACTCCATTGTCCATTAATATCTCTAAGATTTGTTCGAGTTCACTGAGATTTTTTTTATGAACAGATGTTACTGCTGAGGAGTATAAACCGGCTTCTGTTGTTTTTCTAAGCGCATTTATACACCTATCAAAAACGCCATTTTTACCTCTAATATAATCATGAGTTTCAGGAGATCCGCCATCCAAACTAAAGCTAATACCAACAGGATTAATTATTTTTAACAAATCTATAATATCATCATTGATTATGTATCCGTTTGAAATATAGGAAACACTCATTCCGAGGTCTTTAATTCTTATAGATAAAGTAGCCCAATCTTTTCTTAAGAATGGTTCACCACCTGAAAGAACAACTCTTCTGCATCCTAATTCTGCTAATTGTTCTATTAAATCTAAAGCTTCATCAGTAGTAAGTTCATTGGAACGAGTTACATTTTCTGCAGAAGAACCGCAGTGCAAGCAATGAATATTACATCTTAAAGTAATTTCCCAAACAGCAGTATCTAAATTATACATTATGACTAAACCCTATTTAAATATATAATGTCCGGGTTCTAACCTTGAAAGCCCATATTTGTCACGTTGCTGTGTTGAAGGATTAACTTTTCTTTTTGGAGAGGGCATTTGCGGACCGGCATATCTTACAATCGGAGGAATTCCGTTGTTAATATCCGGTGTTTCCGGTCCTGCATAACGTGCGACATATATTTTTGGATCAACCTTTATCATAGTATTTCCTCCGGATATTTCTGGTTCTGCAAAGTGTTCATCAATTGGATTAGGAGTGGGCTGTAGCATTTCCGGTCCTGCATAGCGAAGTTCCATCGCAGGAACATCTCGCTGTATTACTATTACAGGCTCTGCTTGGGCAGCTCCATTTATATCAGAAACAATTACCGGCGCCATAACTGCTGCTGATACCACAATGAAACCTGCTATCTGTTTATTAATATTATTAAAATCTCTATTCATATATACAATTATATCCTGTTTTAAAGAATTTTCAAGTGTAGTATTTTAATAAAAATCAAGCTCCATAGCACTATTTTTTTGGAGCTTGATTAAAATTAACACTATAGTTATTTTACTACTATATTTACTAATTTTTTAGGCACAACAATTGTTTTTACAACTTCTTTACCAGCAATAATTTCTTTTATTTTATCAGTTGTAAGTGCAATTTGCTTAAGTTCTTCATCGCTTACACCCTCGTCGACTTCAACTTTATCTTTAACCTTTCCGTTAATTTGTACAACAAGTGTAATCTTGCTTGCCTTAGCCAAATTTTCGTCCCACTTGCACCATTCTTCATCATGAATAGATTTGTCATGCCCAAGTTCTTTCCAAATCTCTTCTGACATATGGACTGTAACAGGTGCCATGAGTTTAACTAAAGCTTCAAGTGCAAAACTGAAGACATTTTTATCCTCGTCGTTAAGTTCGCCTTTTTTACCTCTCCAATCGTAGATAGCGTTTGTAAGTTCTCTATACTTAGAAATTACAGTATTAAATTGGAAGTCATTGGCTATATCATTCGTAATGCCTTTCATTGCAATGTGTACTGTTCTTACTAAATCGTCATTTTGTCTTGCAAGCGGGAATAATAAGTTAGGATTTTTAATAATATCACCTTTATTAACTCCATCGCTTACCAGTCTCCATACGCGGTTTAAGAATTTATAACAGCCTTCAACACCTGCGTCAGACCAGTCAAAATCTCTTGCCGGTGGTGAATCAGATAGAATAAACAACCTTGCTGTATCTGCTCCGAAGTTTTCAAATATCTCATCAGGATCTACTGTATTACCTTTAGATTTAGACATTTTTGAACCGTCTTTAAGTACCATGCCTTGAGTTAAAAGGTTTTTAAACGGTTCATCAAAGTCTAAAAGTCCGCAATCTCTCAAAGCTTTTGTAAAGAATCTTGAATATAGCAAGTGAAGAATTGCGTGTTCAATGCCACCTACATACTGATCAACAGGCAGCCATTTGTTTACTAAATCTTTATCAAAGCATTTTTCACTGTTTCTTGCGTCTGAATATCTTAAATAATACCAGCTTGAACATACAAAAGTATCCATTGTATCCATTTCTCTAGTTGCATGTCCTCCGCAAACCGGACAAGTTGTATCTTTAAATGTTTTAGAAGTTGTAATCGGTGATTTACCTACAACTGAAAAATCAACATCAGTCGGAAGCATAACCGGAAGATTTTCTTCTTTTTCCGGAACAATTCCGCATTTGTCACAATAAACAACTGGAATAGGAGCTCCCCAATATCTTTGACGTGAAATTAACCAGTCTCTTAGCCTGTATTGTGTTTTAAACTCTCCAAATCCGCCGTCTACTGCTTTTTGAGTAATGGCCTTTTTAGCTTCCGTATTTTTCATACCGTTGAATTCGTTTGAATTTACAAGAACACCTTCTTCCGTATAGGCTTCATTTTTGCAATCAGAGGGATTTTCAGGATTCTGTATAACAACTTTCATTGGCAAGTTATATTTTTTTGCAAAATCGAAGTCTCTCGTATCGTGTGTAGGAACAGCCATTACAGCACCGGTTCCGTATTCTACAAGAGCATAATCTGCAGTCCAAAGTGGAAATTCTTCTCCTGTAAATGGATTTATACAGTGAGTGCCAAGAGGAACACCTGTCTTCACTCTTTCGGTAGAAAGTCTTTCTATCTCTGTCATTTTACGAGCATTTGCTCTATATTCCTCAACAGCCTGTTTGTTTTCAGGTGTTGTAAGTTTTTCTATATCCTTGTATTCAGGTGCTACTACCAGATAAGTAATACCGTGAACAGTATCTGGACGTGTTGTATAAACAGGTACTTCCAGCCCTTCAATTTCTTTTACTTTAAATCTGAATATTGCACCGTGAGATTTTCCAATCCAGTTAGCCTGCATTGTTTTTACGTTATCGCCCCAACCAGGTAATTTTTCTAAATCTTCAAGGAGTTGATCTGCGTATTCTGTGATTTTGAAAAACCATTGAGAAAGGAATTTCTTTTCAACAACTGAATCGCATCTCCAGCACTTACCGTCAATAACTTGCTCATTTGCAAGAACTGTTCCGCAATTGTCGCACCAGTTTACAGCAGCTTCTTTTTTATAAGCTAAGCCTTTTTTATACAATTGTAAGAATAACCACTGTGTCCATTTGTAATATTCTGGTTTACAAGTGGTAACTTCTCTTTGCCAATCGTAAGAAAGTCCAAGCATTTTTAGCTGTTTTGTCATATATGCAATATTTTCGTCTGTCCATTTTGCCGGATCTGCGCCATGCTTCATTGCAGCATTTTCAGCCGGAAGCCCAAAACTATCCCAGCCAATCGGATGTAAAACGTTAAATCCTTGCATCTTTTTAAATCTTGCAATTACATCTGTAATGGTATAATTTCTGACATGTCCCATATGCAGCTTGCCTGACGGATACGGAAACATTGATAATGCATAATATTTAGGCTTATCACTATTATCTGGTGTATGAAATGCATTAGTATTTTCCCATATCTTCTGCCATCTCTTTTCTATCTCTTGCGGAAAGTAAGCTTCTTTCATTAATTCCTCCTTGTTTAAATAGCAAAAATAAATAAAATTCCTGCTACATACTTGATTTTAGCATAAATTTTTTTCGAATTTTTGTAAATAATTGTAACAAATTGAACTTAGAAAAAACTTCCTTTTTCTCACACATTACTTGGAACGGTTTTGTTTAAAAACTTTAAAAAAACAAAACAAGCACTAAAACACAGAAATTATTTTAATTTTTATGCTAATTCAAATGTAAAAAAACAAAAATATAAATTATTTAATTATAGTAGAGATAAATCTTATAGAATCATCAGCCAATTCTTTTACAAAATCTCTAGCAATTTTTGAAAGTGGTCTATTGTCTATTTTATCAAAAATAGCATAGATTGGATCTCCACCATTATTGAATCTCATCTGTCTATCTTTTTTATTTAAATAGTAGAATTCAAAATCTGCAGGTATTTCTAATGCTCCAACCGGTTTTTTATTTCTTTCTATTGCGCTGTATAAATCTTGCATTTTGTTTACTCTCTTTTTTAATTATCTCTTACATATATATAAAGTATTTCTTTTTTAAGAAATTGCCTTTTTTAGGTTGAAATGTTAAGAATTGTAAAGACGACTTTTTGAACAATTTATAAACTACTAGTTTATGAGAAAAAACAATATTTTAATTATCAATCTATACTTCAATATCTGTAACAAGATAATTTAATACATAAAAGAAATATGCACTCATTATCGACGGAATTATAAACAGCCAAAGCAATTTAATATCATATTTAATACATAAAATTCCTGTATAAGTTATTAATAAATCAATGATAAAGCCACAAACGAACATTATAATAACAGCTTTTATGTACTTTGTCTTGTGAGATTTTATTATATTGAATATTTCTTCAAATTTATAAAAACTCCACAAGCTGTTAGTTTTTACAAAAACAAGAATTGATGCCGGCAAGATAAGACTATATAACACTATAGTGCATAGCACAGCCATAATCAATAACATTAAAGAGATTTTTACAAAGCTAGGCGCGAAAATAGTCATACTTCCAAAACCGAAACCAAATCCGCAAGCACCTATTATACAGTAAAAAGGTAAAAGATATATTAAAAGAGCACATACAAACTTAAGTCCGGTAATAAAATCTTTTTTCAAACTTATAAAAGGAATATTTGTTTTGTCTGCTTGAAGTGTTTTTATGGTAGAAATTCTGTATCCTTAAATAAGTTTTTTCAAAATTAATTACTTTTTGTAATCAATACGATTATAGCCTAATAATGTTGCTAGCATATCAAAACTAACCGGCACAATCTGATACATTAAAAATAATGCAAATAAAATACATGCCCAAGAAGCTTTTGTGAGTTTTTTTGTTTGCGCTTTTGTTCGTGCAACAATACAAATTATCAAAGCTAAAAATAATAGGAATAATGCAACTGCAAATATTACCCATCCAAATCCCATCTCGTCAAACCAGATGAAGAAAAACAAATCTTTTAACATAAACCTCACAGCTATTTTATTTTAAAAACACTCTTATTTTTATACCAATTCTGTTTTTTCAACTTCTTCTGTAGTTGTAAATTTAACTATATCACCTACCGCAATATCATTAAATTTAACAAATGACAAGCCACATTCAAAACCTTGTGCAACTTCTTTCACATCATCTTTAAAACGTTTAAGCTGGTCAACAGCACCTTTAAAGATTTCTTTCCCGTCTCTATATATTGCAGCAGTATCATTTCTATTAATTTTACCCTCAGTAACATAACATCCTGCAATCTTTTGTGTCTTACCGATTGTAAATATTTGTCTAATCTCAACCTGACCTGTTTGAATTTCCTTAACATCTGGTGAAAGAAGTGATATCATTGTGTGTTCGATATCCTCTAAGATTTGGTAAATAATATCATACTTCTTAATTGTTACACCTTCTCTTTCAGCAGCAGCAAGAGCATTTGAATCCTCCTTAACAGCGAAGCCCAAGATAAGAGCATTTGAAGCAGATGCTAACATAACATCAGCTTCTGATATATCACCTACACCAACGTGGATAATTTTTGTAACAATTTCTTTTGATTCTAGCTGAGCAATAGCCTGAGAAACTGCTTCCGCAGAACCGTGTGTATTAGCTTTTATAATAAGGTTAAGATGTGGAACGTCATCTTCAGCCGCACCTGCTTCTCTTCTCATATGAGCTGGAAGCATTGCTTCAAGACGTCTGTCACGTTCTTTTTCTTTGCGTTTATCGACAATAGATTTCATTTCCTTTTCATTTTGAACAACTTCAAAATAGTCTCCAGCATTTGGAACTTCTGTTAAACCTAAAATTTCAACAGGAGTAGAAGGTTCAGCCTTAACTATTCTTTCACCTGAGTCGGATAATAAAGCACGAACTCTTCCACAAGCAGTTCCGACAACAACGCAATTTCCTGCTCTTAGGGTACCATTTTGAACAAGAAGTGTTGCGACAGGACCTTTTCCTTTATCTAGATTAGCTTCAATTACAACACCAGAAGCATTAGCTTTCGGATTAGCTTTTAAATCTTGAACCTCTGCTACAAGTAGAATGTACTCCAGTAATTCATCAATGCCATCTCCCATTAAAGCTGAAACATTTACCGTAATAGTTTCACCGCCCCATGCTTCTGGAACCAAACCATGCTCAGTAAGTTGTTGAAGCACTCTGTCCGGATTAGCACCCGGTTTATCACATTTATTTACAGCAACTATAATTGGAACATCTGCAGCCTTTGCGTGATTTATAGCTTCAATAGTTTGAGGCATTATACCATCATCAGCAGCAACCACAAGAATTGCGATATCAGTTGCTTTAGCACCACGAGCGCGCATTTCTGTAAAAGCTTCGTGACCAGGAGTATCTACAAACACAATTTTCTTTTCGTGTTTATTATCTAAATATACTGTATATGCACCAATTGACTGCGTAATACCGCCAACCTCAGTTGCGACAATTTTATGTTTTGATGCACGAATACTGTCAAGTAATGTTGTTTTACCGTGGTCAACGTGTCCCATAATTGAAACAACAGGAGCACGTTTTTTTAGAAGTTTTTTATCAACTTCAGTAAGAGCTTTCTGCTTCTGCTCTTTTTCCATTTCTTCTTCTATGAATGCTTCAAAATCTTCTTCCAAAACTTCAAGCTCATATTCAGCACAAACTTTTTTTATTGTGTCAACGTCAATAAGCTGATTAACAGTTGCCATAATTCCTTGGAACATCAAAAACTTTACAATTTCTGCAGGAGTTTTTTGTATTTTATCCGCCAATTCTTGAATAGTCATAGCTTGGTTTACAACTAATGATTTTACCTCTTCTACAGCCTCTTCTTTATGAGATTTCTTTTTATGTTTTTGCGCTGCAGCTTTTTCAAGAGATATCATTTCCTGATCTTCTTTTCGGGAGTTAAACTCTTTGTCTTTTCTTTTCCCGCCATCATTTCGTTTTTTGGATGACGGTGAGCCTTTTCCCTCATATATTTCTTGCGGAATAATCCTGCGCTCTACTAATTTCTTATCTCCTGACGGTTTATTATACGATTTTCTATCTACCTTTTCAGTCTTTTCATTTGTTCTATTATCTCTTTTAGGCTCTCCTTCAGAAGAACGAGGAGCTTTTCTTACAAATTCAATTCTTGATTGATTTTTGTACTCTATTTTAGTCCTCTCTATTTTTATTTGTGGCTTTTCAGCTTTTTTAATAACCGGATTTTCTTCTTTTTGAGTATCTTGCTCTAAAGTTTCTTTTTTTTCAATTTTCTCGGTTTTTTCTACCCGTTCAGATTTTTCTACCTTTTCAATTTTTTCTATTTTTATATTTTTTTGAACTCTTTCAATTTGTACAACAGGGGTTTTTACAACTTTTTTAGAATGTTCTTGAGAGGATTCATCGGCAGTTTTTGCTTTTTTAACAACAAAAGCTTTAGGCTTTGCATTATTTTTTTGAATACCATAACCTAAATGTTCTTTAAGTTTGCGAATTTGTGCCGGTGTAACCGTATTTGAGTGAGATTTTACAACAATGTCAATTTCCGCGAATTTTTCAATTATCTCTTTACTGGTTTTCCCTAATTCTTTTGCTAATTCACTAACTCTTAAACTGTCCATTAATTGTCCTTTCAATATCCGAAAAATTTAATTTTTCATACATATGTTTGTATTATCAACTAAATTATAGCAAAGACATGCAAAACTGCAAAATAAAAAATGTTTACTTTACAGTTCTACTATTTTATCTAATATTTTTTTATCTATATCAGTTTTTAAAACCTTACTTAACCTATTTTTTTTCAGAAGTTGATTCTTACATTCAGAATTATTACAAACATAAGCAGAACGTCCAAAAGTTTTTGTACTTGGTTGCAAAACGATATCCCCGCTTAAATATTCTTTTGTTATTCTGATTAATTCATCACGAGACCTTATTTTACCGCATATAATACATTTTCTTAAATTTTTCAAATCTTTATACAAATAATCAGCAAAACAGAACTTCGTTTTTATTCTAAAATGCTTTTATATTGTCCTTTCACACTTATATTTCATTTTCTAAAAGCAAATACAGCTTAGAATTTCTTTTAATAATTTTTTTGTTTTACGGTATACCTCACAGATTTTTACCAAATGCAGTGCATTTACGTTTACCGTCAACAAAATTATTGTACAATAAAAATGTGAAAAATAATTCTATAAATACGTCACATATAAAAATTTTGACTTAAAGTGCAAAAGTCTTTACTACGATTCAAATTTGTAGTAAACTTTTAATATAATAGAAGAGTAGAAATTATGGGCTATAAAATATTATCAAAAGTTGAATTATGTCCGAACCAGTATGAAATAACTGTTTTAGCACCATTTGTTGTTAAAAATGCAAAAGCTGGTCAATTTATCATATTCAGAGCAGATGACAACGGAGAGAGGGTTCCGTTGACAATAGCAGATGTGAATAAAGATTTGGGTACACTTACACTTGTTTTTATGGCAGTTGGTTACTCTACAAAAAGACTTGCATCTCTAAATGTTGGCGAAGAACTTGCTGATATTGTGGGGCCTTTGGGGCAACCGACTAATATTAAAAAATATGGAACTGTTGTTTGTTTAGCTGGTGGTTACGGAGCTGCACCTTGCTATTTGATATCCAAAGCTTTTAAAGATGCCGGAAATAAGGTTTACATGATAATGGGTGCGAGAAATAAAGAATTAATATTCTGGCAAGATAAAATGAAAGATGCATGTACGGAGCTATTTATAACAACTGATGACGGTTCATTGGGCAAAAAAGGGTTTGTCACAGATGTCTTATGCGAGATAATTAATAACGAAAAAATTGATTATGCAATTGCTGTAGGTCCAATGCCAATGATGAGAGCCGTTGCAGATATTACTAAAGACAAAGGAATTTATACTGAAGCGAGCATGAATCCTATTATGGTAGACGGTACCGGAATGTGTGGTGCTTGCAGGTTAACTGTTGATGGGCAAACCAAGTTTGCCTGCGTGGATGGTCCTGACTTTGATGCTCATAAAATTGATTTTGATGAAGTAATAAATAGAATGAAAATATACAAAGACATTGAACGCAAACGTTCCGATAGCTGTAATTTGCTGAAAAAGGTATAAGAATAAAGTAAGGAGATACAAATAAAATGGCACAGGAAGAAAAATCAATACCATTATGTCCGCTAATGAGTGTAGGTTCTCAAGTTGAGATTGTATGTATGCAGGAAAATTGTGCATGGTATTTAAAAAATTACAAAATATGTTCTGTTTATATGATGGCACACAATTCTATGTTGGATGTTCAAGCTAAACAAAAAGCTGCTAAACAAAATCAAGGATAATCAAATTTAGTACAAATAAACTTTAATTGAAAGTAGATAATTATTTTAGAATATCTAAAACGACCTACGTTTAATTTGGAATATATACAAGTAAGAATAATAATTATTTTCTATTTTCAATTTTCCATTTAAAGCTAAGGGGTATAAAATGAAAAATACAGTAGTAATTGGTGCTCAATGGGGAGATGAAGGTAAAGCGAAAATCACTGATTTACTTGCACAAAAAGCAGATTTAATCATTAGGTATCAAGGTGGATGTAACGCAGGTCATACAGTTGTAACAGGTGGTCAGACTTATAAATTCCATATAATTCCATCTGGAATACTATATGATAATACAGTTTGTTTTATTGGTGCAGGAACAGTAATTCACCCAGAATCATTTGAAAAAGAATTTAGCGAATTAAAATCTCTAGGAGTAAATTTTAAGAATTTAAAAATATCACCTTTAGCATCAATAACAATGCCATACCACATTGAAATAGACGGATGGAGTGAATCAAATGCCGGCAAAGGTAAAATTGGAACGACTAAAAAGGGAATTGGACCTACTTATACAGATAAAATGCAGAGAATTGGATTAAAGATTCAAGATTTGTATTCTTATGAAGCTCTAAGTGAAAAACTAGATATCATATTACCTATAAAAAATAAACAACTTGAAAAGGTATATGGTATTGAACCTTATACAAAAGATTGCATTATGTCTTTATGTGAAAAATATGCTGAATTATTTAAGCCATATGTTGCTTTTGACTGGCAAGATATGCTCAACAGATATAAAGACAAAACGATTCTTTTTGAGGGCGCACAAGGTGTAATGCTTGATATTGATTATGGAACATACCCATTTGTAACAAGCTCTAATCCTATTGGCGGTGGTGCTGCTACTGGCAGTGGCTATGGACCGACAATAATAAACGAAGTCGTTGGAGTTACAAAAGCATATGTTACTCGAGTCGGAGAGGGACCATTTGTTACAGAATTAACTGATGATATTGGAAAAAACATTCAAAATATAGGACATGAATTTGGTGTAACAACTGGCAGACCAAGAAGATGTGGTTGGTTTGATGCTGTAATAATGAAATATGCTGTATTAGTCGGAGGTATTACAAATGTAGCACTTACGAAAATTGATGTTTTTGATACATTTGATGAGATAAAAATATGTACAGCTTATAAGGATTGCAGAAATGATAAGGTGTATACATCATATCCGACAGATGTATTTATACATAAATATTTAGAACCTATCTATAAAACTTTACCCGGATGGAAAACATCAATAAGCAATATTCGTAAATATGAAGATTTACCTAAAAATACAAAGATGTATATAGAATGTGTAGAAGATTTAATAGGTGCGCCTATTGGTATAATAAGTGTAGGACCTGATAGAGAGCAAACTATTATAAGAGAATAAACTTTATGCATTATATATATTAATCTTTTGTGATATGATGATTCTATGGAACTAAAGTGTAAGATAAATGAAAAAGTAAAGTACTTAAACAACATGCTATGTGAAATTGATAATTTGTATCAATCTTTGTTGATAAACAAAGGATTATCAGATAGTGAGTATGTTGTTTTATTTTCTATTCTTGAATTAGGCGAAGGATGTTTGCAAAAAGATATAGCAAATAATAGTTATATAAATAAGAAAACCATAAATTCGACAATTAAAAAATTAGAAAAAAACGGATTAATAACTTTAAAGGCCGGTAAATATCCAAATATGCATATTTATTTAACACAAAATGGAAGAAATTATATAAACGACAATATTATACCAATAATTGAAGTAGAAAATAAAGTAATGGAAAGCGTTTTAGATAAAGAATTTGAAAGTTTAACAAATACTTATTCTAAATATATCAAGATTTTTAAAGAAGAAGTTAAGAAATTTAGCTAAACATATACGGAGTTCAAATAATGTTAAATCATTTTTATGTAGAAAAACACGTAAAAGATGCACTAGAGGAAGATATTGGATTTGGTGATATTACAACCGACTATTTAACTTCTGAAGAGGATGTACTTTCTTGCATTTTAAATACAAGAGTTGACGGCATTTTATGTGGGAAAGATGTTTTTATAACAGTATTTAAAGTTCTCTCACCCGATATAAAAATCCAATTTTATTTTAAAGATGGGGATACGATTAAAGCCGGAGATAAAATTGCTGATATACAAGGGCCTGCAAGATATATTCTTATGGGAGAACGCGTTGCACTAAACTATATTCAAAGAATGAGCGGCATAGCAACTGAAACCAGAAAATACAAGAATGCAATTGGCGAATATAGGGCTAAGATAGTTGATACAAGGAAAACAACACCTTGTTTCAGAGCTTTTGAAAAATATTCAGTTAAAGTAGGCGGAGGAGCATTGCATCGTTTTAATTTATCAGACTGTGCAATGATAAAAGATAATCATATAAAGTTTTCAGGTTCGTTAACAAAAGCTGTTGAAAGATTAAAGGAAAACATTTCACATGCTCACAAGATTGAAGTTGAATGTGATACAATCGAACAAGTTAAAGAGGCTCTTAATTGTAAAGTAGATATTATAATGCTTGATAATATGACTTTAGAAGAGATGAGAGAATGTGTTAAACTCATTAACGGACAAGCGATTGTAGAAGCTAGCGGTAACGTAAATTTGTCTACAATTCGTGATATTGCATCAACGGGTGTTGATATAATATCTTCAAGTGCGATTGTTGCAAAAGCTCCGACATTGGATTTGGGTTTGGACATGTAAATTTAATTGGATACAAAAAAAGGACGGTAAAATTCCGTCCTTTTTTTATATATATTTTTATAATTAAGCTTCTGTAGCGGCATCTTCTGCTGGAGTTTCTTCTGCTTTTGCAGCTTCTGCTTCAGCCTTAGCAGCTTCTTCAGCTTGTTTTTTAGCTTCTTCTTCTGCAGCTTTTTTAGCTTGAGCTTTCTTAGATAGCTTAACAGTTTCAGATTTTTTGTAATTTAAAGAACCGTCATCGTTACAATTAGCGATTAAATATTTTACAGTATCAGTCGGCTGAGCACCTTTTGAAATCCAAGCTTCCGCAGATGATTTGTTTAATTTCATATCTTTGGTTTTAGGATTATAGTAACCTAATTCTTCGATTGGTTTACCTTCTCTTTTAGTTGTTGAGTTAATGACAATAACTCTGTATGATGGAGCTTTTTTTGCACCTAATCTTTTTAATCTGATTTTTAACATTTTAGATTCCTTCTTTTTTATTGGGAATAAAATTCCCTTGACTAGTTATACATTTGAATCCAGCCGCGAATTCAAAACTTGAGCAGGATTAAAAGAGGATACCT
This sequence comes from Candidatus Gastranaerophilales bacterium, assembly GCA_905236775.1. Classification (GTDB taxonomy): domain Bacteria; phylum Cyanobacteriota; class Vampirovibrionia; order Gastranaerophilales; family Gastranaerophilaceae; genus CAG-196. The sequence goes on along the minus strand of CAJOOM010000112.1, from coordinate 2,775 downwards.
GCATTTTAATTGATAGCATGAATATATCATAGAATCAAGCATTTATTAAATTACTAACAAACAATTTTCCACTTTCCTAATGCCTTAATGTATTTACCCCAATATTTACCCCCCCCCACATTTACCCCACATTTACCCCACATTTACCCCCATATTTACCCCTTTAAATTTTTCTTTTTCCATGTATAATAGAGTTGTCTCGAAAGAGATGGGAGATATAAAAGTGCCAGATGGGATTTTGGCAAAAATAAAGGAGAAATGAAATGACAGTAACTATTGAAGATTCTTGTATTGCATGTGGCGCATGTGAATCAATTTGTGACGCAGTGTTCTCAGTAGAAGATAAGGCTGTAGTTAATGCAGCTGCAGTAGCAGGCAACGAAGATGCAGTTAAAGAAGCAGCAGGAGCTTGCCCTGTATCAGCTATTATTGTTGAATAGTTAATTAAAAAAGATAAAAAAGAGGTTCAATGTATTTTGAGCCTCTTTTTTTTGTGGGGTAAATGTAATTATATACAACTTTATGACCACTTTGAATTAAGAATATTTAGCCAATGATCATAGTTATTCCACGTATCACGACTTGAATCTGTCATTTCTGGAATACGAACTGTCAAATCACTGTACATATTATAACCATATGGTGAAACATTTGAATTATATCTTTGCATTAGTTCCATGTATTCATTTTGAGCATCAATATATTCTTGGTCACTCATTGAATATGTTGCCATTGCTTCATACAATTTCAGTTCTGCACGTTTTATTGCTGCTTCAGTTTGTGTAATGTCGCGTGTTATTTGTAATATATCGTTAAATATGCTACCAGCTTTTACTTGTGATTCGAAATTTACTCCTGACCAGTCTATTCCGCTACCTTTTATTATATTTATGCAGCTTAAAAATTTATATTCGTCTGAATCCATATTGTCAAAATCTCTATCCAGATGGATTTTAATAATTTTCCCTTTTTCATCTTTTACGGCTATGTATGGGCGTCCGGAGAATTCTTCTTTCATTATAAATCCACCATTCATCAAAATATATCCTGTATCTTTAAGAGTATTTCCCAATTCATAAATCAATTCATCACGCACATTATGTAGCATATCTTTTTGACTAAGACTTCTTATAGGATAAGCTTCTTCATGTGATGTAGTTTGTATAGAACCATCATTGTATACACCTTCAAAGACAGAATTGCCGGCAGAACTATCTACAACACCATTGATAGCATTAATTCCATTTGAAGCATCTCTATTTGCCCAAGCATATTCTTGAGTGCATGAATCAGTCATTATGCTGTTACAAAGATCTTCAAGTTGTTCTGGTGACATCTCATTTGAATGGTTTGCTAGTTTTGACAATGTCATTAATCTGTCTGACATTCTTAACATTTGTTGGAATGAATTTAGTCCGGCATCTTCATCGCGATCCATCATATCCATGATGTAAAAATTTATAGCACTTTGGTCTATTTGGACATTAGTATGTACATTTCCAATATCCCCATATGTTTCTGATTTACCTGCATAACCATAGTTAGTAAAGAAATCCAAAAGCCTGCTAGTGGCATTATATGTTTGTAAAATGCTATCAGCCAAGAATTGACACATTTGTGCATACATTATCTGATTTGCAATTTTCTGCATTCTTGTGCTCATTTTGTCTATAACAGAGCTTTCCCATGCAAGTTGTTCATTCGACATATTTTCAAACATCTTGATTCCTTCAAGGAACTCCAGTTGCATTTGTTCTAATGTTGGTGCAGGGTTTTGACTTACATCATCAATTGCTTTTTCTCCGGTAGCTACGTTGAACATTACATCTATACAAACATCCGATAAATCTTGTTTTGTTATATATATTTCAATGGTCTTAGTTCCATCACCGTTATCCATTATATCAATTTGTACATCCAAATCTTTTGGATTAATACCGGCTTCTTGACAATCTTTTACGAATTGTTCATAGTCAAAATCTCCGTCTTCTGTTATATATCCGCCGTTAAGGAGTTTGTTAGATACTTCTTGTGTGCCTGCGCCCATAATAGCTAAACCGTGCGCGAGAGCAACTGCTTCACAAGCGTCTTTGAACCACTGAAAACGTCCTTCTTTGCGCAAATTAACAGCCTCTTGATATAAATCAAGTGCATTACCATTAACATTATACCCGAAGAAATTATTAGGATCCTGTGACACATTTGAGGAACCAAGACCTTGACATCCTGTTGATGCTATGTCGCTTGAATTATCCCACATTATTATCTCTAACCATGATTCAATCCAATCTACAATACTATCAGTAGCATCAATATTATCGACACTTCTGCCACCGGATGAAGTATTTTCTTCCGAGCACTTTGTTCTATTAATTGTAAATGTGCCATCAGGATTGACTGTTCCGTCATATGTCCAACCATCATTACGTGAATTTAAATCATTCAAAAGTCCTGCTAGAGTTGTAGCAAGGTCGGTTGTTATACTGCCAAGATTTTCACCTCCACTACTAGTTTTCATATCAAGCCCATATCCCATAGAAGCTAGTTGTTCCGCTGTTACAACAATTGTTTCCGTACGACTTTGAGTCCCTTGACCGCTTTGTTCGCCTTGTTGACCTTGTGTTCCTTGTGTACCCTGAGTACCTTGCTCACCTAGCTGCCCTTGCGTTCCTTGAGTAGCTTGTGTTCCTTGAGAACCTTTTGAATCTTCGCCTTGCGATTCCTCACTTTGCACAGCACCGCCCGGAAAAACTACACCAACATCAGGGACACTGT